>JAJRSY010000291.1 GCA_024278565.1 Bacteroidota bacterium | reverse complement strand
GATGAAAACACAAACCCGCCTGCCGGACGGACAGGTCTATTTAGCGGCCCAACAAGCAGCTTATCACGAACTCAAAAAGTTATCAACACCTAAAGCAGCATAATCATCCTTTTTGGAGATTTGTTTGCGTAACATGAGTTAGTAAGGTTCAATGCAACGTTATTTCATCTTTATCCAGCTATTCTTCTTTTTATGTGATTCAACGGTAGCCTCGATAAAATTCACGCCACGAACACCATCTTCCATAGTTGGGAACTCGCCATCATTGTACCGCTTACCTCGAATGGCTTTTGCCACACCTAAATAGATATTCGCCATTGAGTCAAATATACCCTCAGGGTGACCTGGTGGAAGCTTTGTGCCGTTCAATGATAATTTTGAGTTATACGCATGACCGGGTTTGTATACCTGAGTGGGCTCGGTATCACTCATTTTGTATAAAAAGTTCGGTTTCTCCTGCTCCCATCTGAATGCTCCTTTTTCTCCGTAAATAGTAATAGCCAATCCGTTTTCCTCACCTGTGGCGACTTGACTGGCTCGAATAACCCCTTTTACATAATCGCCCATTCGTATAAGCACGGTTCCGTCCACATCCATTTTATTGTCTTTGTACAGGTAATTGAAATCACATAAAAGTGATTTTACTTTTAGCCCTGTGGTGTACTCCAACATATTAAAGGCATGCACCCCTATATCGCCCATACAAGAACTTATACCCGCCTTTTTTGGGTCTAAGCGCCATACGGTCGAACGTTTTTTCTTATCGTGGATGATGGAGTTTATCCACCCTTGGTAGTAGCGTACATCTACCTTGTGTATCTTGCCCAAAGCACCTGCCTTTAGCATCTCGCGCATTTGGCGAACCATAGGATAACCAGTATAGGTATGTGTCAGGGCAAAAACGGTTCCAGCTTTTTTATGTGCTTTTTGTAGAATTTTGGCCTCCTGCGAGGTTGTGGTCATCGGTTTTTCGCAAATAACATGAAAACCATTTTCCAACAACTTCTTGACCATTGGAAAGTGTAAAAAATTAGGCGTCAAAACCGAACAAACCTGAATGCGCTCATTTTCAGGCAACTTCATTTCTTCTTCAATGAACGTATCAAAATCAATGTATATTCTATTTAGGGGAACATCTATTTCCCTTGCAAAGGACTTATTGGCCTTAAAGTCAGGATTGAAACAGGCTCCCGTTATTTGATAATTATCATTGATATGTGATGCAACTCGGTGCAAAACCCCTATAAGGGAATCTCCTCCACCGCCTAATATTCCTAATCTGATTTTTTTTGGCATGAACTGTATGCGTTTATGTTAGGTGATTGTTTTAATAAGAAACCTCAATATATAAAATAGCTATGATTTATAGGCGATTTTTTCATTTTTAAAGAATACCGCGAATAAAACGAAGACCAAAAAGGCAAATGCGCCCGGATATAACCAGATAGACTCCCAATTATGTGTGCCATCGGCCAGTACGTATTGGTTGGTGATTTTCCGGCAGCCCAAAACCCTATCAGCATTCCTATACCATAAGTGGCCAAGGTTATTAGACCCTGAGCGGCACTTTTATACTTTTCTCCGGCCTTACTATCAGTATAAACCTGGCCCGAGACAAAAAAGAAATCATAACAAATACCATGAAGGGCAATTCCCGTTAGAAGCATAAATGTAAATTCACCTGTATTGCCATACGCAAATAAAACGTAGCGAATGCCCCATGCCAACATTCCGACCAATATGGTCTTTTTGATTCCGTATTTTTTAAAGAAAAAGGGCAATAACAACAAGAACAAAATTTCTGACCCTTGCCCAAGGGTCATCTTGGCGGTAGCGTTCTCCATACCTATTTCCACTAAAAACGGATTCGTATTTTGATAGTAAAATGCCAATGGCACACATATAAAAACTGAGCTGATAAAAAAGATTAAAAAATTTCTGTCCTTTAATAATTTTAGGGCATCAAGGCCCAAGATCCTCGAAAGGGCCACTTTCTCATTTTTAGCTACCTGAGGGGGTGTTTTGGGTAAAGTGAAACTGAAAATTCCCAATACAGCCGAAACCATGGCGGTCATCATAAATGTGTTTTTCAACATTCCTTCCTTAATACCAGCTTCAGAGTCCCAATGAAAAGCATAGCTAATTACCACCCCTGCAATGATCCATCCCAGAGTTCCAAAAACCCTGACATACGAAAACTCTTTTGTGGGGTCTTTCATTTGGTTGAACGACACCGAATTCACCAGAGCAAGCGTTGGCATATATAAAATCATATACCCCAATATATAGGGGTAGAAAACCGTAAAATCAGTAGTGCTCGCCATTAGGTACATCAATACTGCGCCCAGTAAATGCAATACACCCAAAATACGTTCTGCGTTAAAATAACGATCGGCCAAAAGACCAATGATAAAGGGTGCGATTATCGCACCCCATGACTGGGTTGAAAACGCCATACCGATCTCACCATCATCTGCTCCTAAATTGTTTCCCAAAAAAGTGCTCAAGGTCACGAACCATCCTCCCCAGATAAAAAACTGAAGGAACATCATTATGGACAATTGCACCTGTATTTTTGTGTCCATTACACCTTATTGTTTCTTATATGAAATATAATCCAAAGGAATTGGTTCGATATTGTTTTTTCTAAAATCTATGGCAATTTGACCCCGATGGTGGGTTGAATGGTTAATGATGTGAAACAGTATATCTTGCAACGTATTTGTGACCGATATTTCGTTCGAATTTTCATAATCGATGTGAAGGTCAAAATCTTGTGCATTGGTAATTACCCCAAAAGAACTTCTTTGGTTTTCATAGTGAATATCGCCCCAGTCTTTTACCGCATGTATTTGAAATACTTCGTATTCTGCTTTTCTTCGGGCTATTCGAGCATTCCAAATATGATGCGCATTTAGCAAATGGCTAAAGAGTTCAATACTCTTTTCTGGTACAAGATCCAATGCGTTGCACGTTTCGATAAGTTTTTTATTGCAATAAAAATTGTAATCGAACAATTGGTTGAAAAAAGCTTTCACGAGGTATAAAGGTATTTGTGGTTGTTATAGGATTATCTGGCAGCCTTGAGCAATAACTCTTTGGTAGCGAGAATACCCTCTTCTTCACTCAAATCACTTCCTTCATATTCTACACCAATAAAACTGGTATAACCGGCATCCTTTACGATTTGCAGCATTTTTACATAATCTATTCTTGTCTCATTTCCGTCTTTATCGAAATCACCTGATTTTGCGCTAACGGCCTTGGCATGGGGCATCAACTCGGTAACCCCTTTGTAAATATCGTATTCTTCGGCACAGCCTGCAGCATGATCATTCGGATCCTTTCTTTTAATACAGAAATTTCCAAAATCGGGCAAGGTTCCACAATTGTCCATATTCACTATTGTCATGACCTCGGCAAGCATGGCGCCGTTTGATGATAGCCCACCATGGTTTTCCACAATGACATTTACATTTTTGTCTTTGGCATAGGTCGAAAGTTTTGTAAGTGCGTCAACAGAATTCTTTTTCCATTCTTCAGGTTCCTCACTCCCTCTCAAGTTTACCCTTATGGCATGGCATCCCATGGCGGCGGCGGCATCTACCCATTTATAGTGACGTTCGACCGCTTCATCACGTTCTTTTGTATCGGAAACCCCTAAACTACCTTGGCCATCTATCATAATCAGTACATTTGCCATACCATGCTTTTTGGCTTCGGCATTCGATTTTTCAACAAACGCAGTCATTGCCTCCTCAGAATATTCTCCATCTTTGAGGTCTGATGGATACAATTGACTTACATACTCCAATCCCGTAAAACCCCAAGTTTTGGCCTTTTCGGCAAAAGTATACGGGTCTACGCCATCATCATTGATCATTTTATGTATCGACCACTGCGCTAACGATAATTTAAAGAAAGGCGCTACCACATCGGTAGAATCTTGGACCATGTCCACGTTTTTAATATTTGTTTTTTTGGTCTCCTTGCATGCAACTGTTCCCATAAATAAAACGGCGATGCATACTTGTACACCACTACGTATTAAATTTCTTCTTTTCATGAGTGTTGATTTACTGTTTTTAAAAAGTGATCTAATTAGTATGTTTTTTTTTAATCTAAAGAATTCCTCGAGGTTCTACCTACGGGGTCAAGAGGAAAGTTTGAAAACGAATGATTTTCATAAAACTAAAAATAAGTTTTTCTTCCGCTTTACACCTCGATGGCTCTGCCTCGGGCGGTTCATTTAATCAACTATTAATCAGTTGGTCATATAAATTTTAGCAGCCATGATTTATTGTTGTTTTAAACCATTTTAATGTTACCTTGCCAATTCACCTAAGTTACCCCCCAACAAGAATAGTCATTAAATGTAGAACATTAATTTTAAATTTAATAAATTTAGGGGCTAAACAATTTGATACATGAACAAATTCTATTACAATGAAGAACAAGAATCGTACGATGCGATTGTTGTAGGTACTGGTATAAGTGGGGGCTGGGCCGCAAAAGAATTATGTGAGAAAGGTTTAAAAACCTTGGTCTTAGAGCGTGGTAGAATGGTAAAACACATCGATGATTACGAGACCGCGAATATGGATCCGTGGGATTTTCCCAATGGTGGGAAACCTACAAGAGCGGATATTGCAAAACAAGAAAAACAGAATAGAACTGGGTACACCACCAAGGTTGAATATGCCCAGTGGTTTGTAAATGACTTGGAACACCCCTATAACGAAACCAAACGCTTTGATTGGATGCGCGGCTATCATGTAGGGGGGCGTTCTTTACAATGGGGCCGTCATAGCTACCGATGGAGCGATATTGATTTCACCGCCAACCAACGTGAGGGCATAGCCGTGGACTGGCCGGTTCGATACAAAGATATCGCCCCTTGGTACGAAAAAGTCGAGACCCATATAGGTGTTTGCGGTGAAGCATTGAATCTTCCCCAATTGCCGGACAGCAACTTTCTGCCGATGATGGAACTCAACTGTGTAGAACAGCATGTGAAAGAGAAAGTAGCTGAACATTTTGACGGCCGTGTTGTGACCGCAGGGCGTATTGCTAACCTCACCGGGACAAAGAAATTTGAGGGCAGGACCAATTGCCAATATAGAAATAGGTGTATGAGGGGGTGCCCTTTTGGAGCCTATTTCAGCAGTTTGTCATCTACGCTACCCGCCGCAGAGCGAACCGGTAATATGACCTTGCGACCCGATTCGATTGTTCATGAGGTGATGTACGACCCAGATACTAAAAAAGCTACGGGGGTAAAGGTGATTGACAGACTTACCAAGGAAACTCTTGAATTCAAGGCCAAGGTTATTTTTCTATGTGCGGGCAGTATCGCATCAACCTCTATTTTAATGCAGTCGAAATCAGACCGGTTTCCCAATGGTATGGGCAATGACTCCGATCAGCTGGGGCGTAATATCATGGATCACCATTTAAAGGTGGGCGCAAAAGGTAAGTTCGACGGTTTTGAAGATAGATATTATAAGGGGCGTAAACCAAATGGGATATATGTGCCCCGTTTTAGAAATTTGGGAGGGGATACCAATAGAAAGGAATACAAACGGGGCTTTGGTTATCAAGGCGGTGCCAGTAGGGGAGATTGGGAAGATTCCATTGCCGAACTATCGTATGGGAAAAACCTTAAAAATGCCATCCTCAAACCGGGAGGATGGACCTTTGGCATGGGCGGTTTCGGAGAGGTACTTCCGTACCAAGACAATAGAATGACCTTGGATTACAATAAACTTGATGGCTGGGGACTCCCTACCCTTACCTTTGATGCCGAGCTCAAAGAAAATGAATGGGAAATGCGGAAAGATATGAAACAATCTGCCGTAGATATGCTTGAAAAAGCCGGGCTACGTGATGTCGAACCGTACGATAATCCAGTAGCCTTAGGTCTGGGAATACATGAAATGGGCACCGCCCGTATGGGAAGAAACCGAAGAACATCGGTCCTGAACGGAAACAACCAAATACATGATGTGCCCAATGTTTACGTAACAGATGGATCTTTTATGACCTCTGCCAGTTGCGTAAACCCCTCATTGACCTATATGGCCTTTACGGCAAGGGCGGCCAATCACGCAGCAAAAGAACTTAAAAAAGGAAACATATAATGGATAGAAGAAAAGCACTTAAAAACATGGGGCTATCACTCGGTTACGTGGTGGCTACCCCCACTTTGTTGGGCATTGTGCAGAGCTGTAAAAAAGAAAAAGTGTTGACATGGGTTCCTGATTTCTTTACCAAAGATGAAGGTTCGATTATATCACATTTGGTCGATCTCATTCTACCCAAGACCGATACGCCTTCGGCCACCGAAGTTCAAGTCAACATCTTTATCGACAGGTTCGCCAACGAAGTAATGGAAAAAGAGCAGCAAGACTTTGTGAAAATGTCAATGGGACGGTTCTTAGAAAAGGCATTAAAAGATTCAGGAAAAGAAAAAGCCGCCGATCTCACCCCTGAAGATTTAGAACCAGTATTGGCATCTGCCTTAAAAATCACTAAAGAAGAAAAAACAAAACACGGTGAATTGATCAATGCCTATAACGAGTTGATCGCCGCTGGTGAACCTGCACAATTAGATGATGACGCCGCACGTTACGCATTTGCGAACAACCTTCGAGGAATGACCATCTGGGGTTATAAAATCTCAGAATTTGTTGGTGAAGAGGTGTTGGCATACCTACCCGTACCAGGAGCGTATATTGGTTGTGGCGATGTTGAGGAACTAACAGGCGGAAAAGTCTGGTCCTTGTAATCTAAAACAGTTATTATGAAAAGAAGGAGCTTTCTACAAAAAACCGCACTTACCGGCGGAGCCGTTTCGATGGGTGGGGCATTTTCATACGCATCAAACAAAAACGAACCTATGAAACACCGGTTCAATCTCAAATATGCACCGCATTTGGGCATGTTTGAACAGCATGCCAGCAAAGATCCCATTGCCCAACTTAATTTTATGGCCGACCAAGGGTTTACGGCCTTTGAGGACAATCGTATGCGTACACGTGATATTGCCCTTCAAGAAAAAATGGCACAGACCATGAAAGACCGAGGTATTGAAATGGGGGTTTTTGTAGCTCATGAAATTTACTGGAAAGAACCCAATCTGGCCTCTGGGGATAAAGACAAACGAACCGAGTTTTTAGATTATATCAAAAAGGCGGTAGATGTGGCCAAACGTGTCAATGCCAAATGGATGACCGTAGTACCTGGACATGTGGATTCAAGGCAATCAATGGGTTTCCAGACTGCACATGTGGTTGAATCGTTAAAGCGGGCATCTGCGATTCTAGAACCGCATGGGATGATCATGGTGTTGGAACCATTGAATTTCTATAACCACCCTGGGCTTTTCTTGACCGGATCACCCCAAGCCTATGAAATTTGCAATGCTGTGGATTCACCTTCATGCAAAATACTTTTTGACATATACCACCAACAGATCCAAGAAGGAAACCTTATACCAAATATGGAAGCTGCTTGGAACGAGATCGCTTATATACAAATCGGAGATAACCCCGGTCGTAAAGAACCCACTACGGGTGAAATAAACTATAAAAATGTCTTTAAGTTCATTCACGAAAAAGGTTTTAATGGTATTTTGGGGATGGAACACGGAAATTCAAGACCCAACAAAGAAGGCGAACAGGCTGTTATTGATGCGTACAAAAAAGTAGATACGTTTTTGTAGCCGCCCAAAAGAATGAACCTACCTTTGACAGCACCGATCAGCTCTTTCATTGTACAAATGGATTCTTAGATCCCTTTTCTACGCTCTCCTCCAAGGGTAATTAAGGTTTTTTTTCGAAAAAGGCATTTCCGACAGCACATTTAGAAAATTTGCCCTGAAATTTTATCGATAAACGGAAGCAATTTGGGTATTTCATCCGATAAATAAAAATTTACCTGCATTTCATCGAAAATTTTGGCACTTTTCGATATACCGCACAATGGCGATATAAGATTCTTCTTAGCTCAACCGTTCTAGATACATGAACCCATATCTATACGCAATATCAGCCTACCTTGTTCTCATGCTACTTTCTAAAATAGCATTACGGTACTTTGGACAAAAGAAAACCAAAAATAGTTATAAAGTCAGTTGGAATCTTAATCTGTACCACTTGAGACAAAATTTGATGAATGTTTGGTTATAACTACTTGTTATACAAAAACATATCTTTTTTCTGACTCCTTGAACTCTTTTTGGTTTTAAAATGGTATTTCACCTCTCGTATTTGCGCTATTTAACGATTATTTAGCGTCATATTTGCAATTTTAATACTTTATTTACGTTATATTTATCGAATAACAACATTTCAATTTATTTATAGGGGCATGGACAAATATCTTATCATACTACTCATTTATATCGTGGCATACGGTTTTTCAATTGCTGCGAAACCTTATTTGGATAAATAGTCAGCATCTACTGCTTTCTTTAACACCTTGAATGATTTTTGAGTGTTTTTTTATATTCTATTTTGAGTCTACCTTACAAGAATAAACCTTTTTTTATCCCCGATATAGCTGTGCATCCCATCGACCCCTAGCTTCTATCTCTTGAGATCTTGATCGCAAACTGGCGACTTCGCTTCCAAATGACCTGATCCAGTTCAAAACACTAACATTGCTCACCTCTAAAACCCTCCCTATAGAACGAAAACCCAATCCTTCTAAATATAACTGCAGTGCTTTCTTTTTTGTCGATGCCGAGTAATCATATGAACGTTTCCCTACTGTATAATTATACCAACAGGCTTTGCACCTGTATCGCTGAACGCTATTTATGATGCCTTTTTTTTGTAAAAACTCTCATGAAAAAACACCACGTAACATTAACTGAAAAAGAAAGAATAGGATTAGGGACCATTACAAAAAAAAAGGGAAGCGAAATGCCCGAATGCTTCGGGCAGCTTACATATTATTGAACACTGATGAAAACACCCCGGACCGTTTAAAAAAAGATGCGGATACCACTAGCGTACTCGGTGTTAGTGTATTGAGCGTTGAAAACATAAGAAAGAAATTTGTTCTGGAATGCTATGAAGTTGCACTTAATGGACGACCAAGCCCTCAATTGTATCAAAAGAAAATAGATGGGGACGTCGAGGCTCACCTAATAGCGCTGAGTTGCGGCAAAGCGCCTTTGGGGCGTGCAAAACGGTCATTAAGATTGCTTGCCGAAAAAGCAGTTTAACTCCAATATGTTTCTTCTATTTCCCATGAAGCGGTTCGTGGTGTATTGAAAAAAAACGAATTAAAACCCTAAAAAAAGACAGGTTGGGCAATACCGCCTGAAAAAAACAGTGATTTTGTTGCCAATATGGAAAAAGTATTGGAAATCTATAAACGACCATACAATGCTTTACGTCCAGTAGTTTGTATGGACAAATCACCAAAACAGTTGATAGGGTAAATAAAGACAGACACCTATTAAAATGGAGAAAGGTAGGCCCTAAAAATATGATTATGAATATACGCGACATGGGGTTTGCAATATTTTTATGACAAACGAACCGCTTGCTGGAAAAAGTTATGTAAAAATAACAAAACGAACCTGCCTGCTGGCAGGCAGGAAAGAAAAAAGATTGGGCCATCTGTGTTAAAGAAATATCTGAAAGATACCATAGGGCAGAAAAAATAACCTTAGTGATGGATAACCTTTAACACTCATGGGCCAGGCTCATTATACGATACGTTTTCACCAAAAGAAGCAAAAACATTGTGGGATAGACCTGCCTGCCGACAGGCAGGTTTGAATTTGTCTACACCCCCAAGCATGGTAGTTGGCTCAATATGGCAGAAATTGACTTGGATGTGCTATTAGGTCAGTGCCCCAACAGAAGAATCGATAATGAAGAAGAGGTAAGACAAGAAGTATTGGCATGGGAAGTAGATAAAAATAATAAAGATGCCAAAATAAATTGGCAGTTTACCAACAAAAAAGCTCGAATAAAATTAAAACATCTTTACCCAAAGTTAGATGTTTGACATGACACTAGGCTTCGCTTTAATCTCTTGGGGTTTAACCAGCCTGCCGGCTGGCAGGTTCCCCGAGGCTTGCCTCGCATTAAGGGGAAAGTTTGAAAACCTTAGGTTTTCATTGAAAAAACTTTCTTCCACTAAATACCCCGTATGCTTGCATCGAGGCAGTTTAATGCAAAAAGTTTAAACCCGTTTTATTTGAACAAAACCTTGGTTCCAGTCTATACCATTCATGCTTGAAGGATTACAGCACAGTTGGGTTCTGTTACAATGCCCAGAATATGGTATTGAAAGGAAACCAGGTCTGGATATATACTCCTGCCAAATGGAAACCCGAAATTTCTACCTGCCTGCCTGCCGGCAGGCTTGGTATTTTCCCCCATACCTTCGTTAAAATTTATCGCCGTAGCTGAGGCTATGCCGAAAAATTTTGCCCCTGCCTACCGGCAGGCAGGTTGGTATGAGAAAAAACCCCTGCCTAGATTCTTCCGAATTTCCATTTGGCAAGAGTATAGTCTAGGCAAGGTTGTGTACTTTGCAACACAGTTGCATCGATTAATTTGTATCTTTGCAACAATGAAATTTTTAGCCTTCATATTATCAATTTATATTCTCGCACTTAATTTAACACCTTGTGCTGATTATTCTGTGCCTGATGATGAGGTTAAAATCGAAATTTCACAAGCTATCGGAGATGACCACCAACATCAAGATTCGGATTTATGTTCCCCTTTTTGTAGTTGCCAATGCTGTCATATCAATGCTACACATTTTAAGATTGCAGATATAGAGTTGGATATAAAACTTATATCCACGCTAGATTTTTTCTACCTAAACGGTTCGGAAAAAGACATCAACACTTCCATTTTACAACCACCTCGAGTATAATTCAGTTTAAATTGAAGGATAACCCTATCCTTTTACAACCCTTTTAGAAGGTCGATTATTATTTCTAAAAACCCATTGTTATGGTGTTTTTTGAAAAGTTTCAACTGAATCAATACATTTTATATGATCAACAAAATCATCTCATTTTCCATTAATAATAAATTTATTATCGGATTATTCATAGTGGTACTTGTGGGCACGGGTATTTGGTCTATGGCTACTATAAACCTAGGTTCTGTACCCGATATCACGAACAACCAAGTACAGGTAATTACAGTCGCCCCTAATTTAGGGACAGAAGACATTGAACAATTCGTGACCTACCCCGTAGAATTGGCAATGGCCAATTTACCCGATGTCATAGAGCTTCGTTCCGTTTCCCGTTTTGGGCTTTCTGTTGTGACGATTGTATTTAAAGACGAAGCCGGAACGTATCTTCCTCGCCAGCTGGTCCAGGAAAAACTTGCGGAAGTCAGCGAAGAAATCCCGGAAGGATTTGGAAAGCCGTTTATGGCACCCATTACTACAGGTTTGGGCGAAATTTACCAATATACCCTAAAAGTAAAGGAAGGCTACGAAGATAAATATGATGCAATGGAGCTCCGTACCATCCAAGATTGGATCGTAAAACGCCAAATGGCATTAGTGCCCGGAGTTGTAGAGGTCAATGCCTTTGGTGGTTATGTGAAGCAATATGAAGTTGCCATAAGCCCGGATAAACTTAAAAGTTTTGGCATTACTATGAATCAGGTATTTGAGGCCCTGAAAATGAACAATGCCAATACAGGTGGTGCATATATCGAAAAAAACCATCAAGCTAATTTTATTCGTGGAGAAGGTTTGGCGCGTAGCATTGAAGATTTGGAGAATACTGTAGTTACCTCACAAAACGGTAGTCCTGTTTTGGTGCGTGATGTGGCTGAAAAAGTAGGCTATGGCAGTCAAGTACGTTATGGTGCTTTTACCCAAGATGGCCACGAATCTGTAGGCGGTCAAATTTTGATGCTTAAAGGCCAGAGCCCGGGCAATGTGGTCGAAAATGTAGAAATACGTATTAAAGAGATCCAAAAGTCTTTACCTGAAGGCGTTTATATAGATGCTTTTTTGAGCAGAAGTGACCTTATTGCGCGAACCACGAATACCGTTGAAAAAAACCTTATTGAAGGTTCGCTCATTGTAATATTTGTTTTAGTGCTTCTTTTGGGGAGTTTACGTGGTGGGTTGATAACCGCTTCGGTAATCCCATTATCCTTATTGTTCGCATTTATTTTGATGAAACAATTCGGAGTTTGGGCCAACTTGATGTCCTTGGGCGCTATTGACTTTGGAATCATCGTGGATGGTGCGGTAATCGTAGTCGAAGGAATGGTGTTTCATATTCATCAACGAATGAAGAAAACCACATCGGCCATTGACCAAAAAGAAATGGATGCAATAGCATACGATTCGGCAAGTACAATGATGAACTCCGCATTTTTTGGACAATTGATCATCCTCATCGTATTTACCCCCATTCTGTTTTTAACGGGAATCGAAGGAAAAATGTTCCGTCCAATGGCGTTCACCTTCGGGTTTGCCGTTTTGGGCGCCATCATTTTATGCCTGACCTATGTACCCATGATCTCGGCCCTCTTTTTAAGGCCCACCAAAAACCAAGATAGTTGGTTCGCAAAATTTGAAAACAGGATCGACAGGTTCAGTGATAAAATAATGTCAGCATTGAATCGTGCTTACGTACCCTTGCTAAATTTTGCACTTCGTTTTAAGGTAGGTGTTATTATTGGTGCGGTTGCCCTATTATTGATTGCCGGTTTTGTTTTCAGCAGTATGGGAGGCGAATTTATTCCAAAATTCGATGAAGGCGATATTGCAATGCAGGCTTTGATAAAACCAGGTAGCAGCCTTACCGAATCTATTGAAGTATCAAAAAAACTTCAAAATATCGTTACTGGATTTCCAGAAGTCAAAACGATGGTATCAAGGATCGGCGTTGCCGAGATTCCCACAGACCCTATGCCAATGGACATTGCCGACAGCTATATCATACTCGAAAAAGACAAAAGTAAATGGACATCGGCAAATAGCAAAGAAGAACTCATAGAAAAAATACAGGAGAAAATTTCCGTGGTTCCCGGGGTCAATTTTGTTTTTACACAACCTGTTGAACTTCGCTTCAATGAATTGTTGACAGGTATTCGCGAAGATGTGGCCATAAAATTATATGGCGAGGACTTGGCAGTATTGGCGGATAAGATTCAGGAAATCGCAGCAGTCATCAGAACCGTTCCGGGGGCAGCGGACCTCAATGTGGAAGCCACCAGCGGTTTGCCGCAGATGACCGTTGAGTACAACCGTGCAAAAATGGCACAATACGGCGTTACCGTGAATAAATTGAACGATTATGTAAGCGCGGCCTTTGCGGGAGAAAAGGCAAGCGTCATTTTTGAAGGCGAAAAACGATTTGATGTTGTCATTCGTTTGGCAAAGAAATTCAGGCAAGACATCAACAGCCTTAAAAACCTTTACATCGATTTGCCAAGTGGTGCACAAGTGCCTTTAAAAGAGGTAGCGAATATCAGCTATAAACCCGGCCCTATGCAAATTTCGCGAGACAACACCTACCGCCGTGTTTCGGTCGGTGTCAACGTTCGTGGCCGTGATGTAAAGACGATGGTAGAGGAAATTCAACAAAAATTGGAAGCTGAAGTCAAATTGCCCCCTGGCTATTACGTGACCTATGGCGGCTCTTTTGAGAACCTGCAACGAGCTACAGACCGATTAATGATCGTTGTGCCAATAGCACTGTTCTTGATCTTCATTTTGCTCTATTTCGCATTGAACTCCTTTTCCCAATCGATTATGATCTATATGGCAGTACCGTTAGCGGCCATCGGTGGCGTATTCTCACTGTGGGTTCGTGGTATGCCCTTCAGCATTTCCGCCGGCGTTGGGTTTATCGTACTCTTTGGAGTTGCGGTATTGAACGGATTGGTGCTTATAAACAAATTCAATGAACTAAAGGAAAGTGGAATGAAAAATATTAAAGATCGAATATACGAAGCTACACACGAACGCTTACGGCCAATTCTTCTTACGGCAACAGCGGCGATTATGGGCTTTATTCCAATGGCGGTTTCCACCTCTGGCGGTGCGGAAGTTCAGCGGCCTTTGGCAACGGTGGTCATTGGCGGATTGCTAACGGCTACCTTTTTGACCTTGGTGGTCATTCCTGTACTTTACTATTGGATCGAAACACGAAAAGAGAAAAAAGGTAGGGGCGGCGATCTAAGTCATATCGATAAAAGTACCACTGTAATTACTATCCTTTTGTTGATAGGTAGTGTATTATTTACATCTGGAAATAGTTTTGCACAAGAGAGAGATCAGGGCACTGCAGTTCCAAAGATAATCACGTTGGAAGAGGCTATTGATATGGCAAAGCAAAATTACCCCTCCCTTAAAGAAAGCGAAGCTTTTATAGAACGCGAACAGGCAATGAAAGGCACAAGTTTCAACTTGGGCAGCACACAGGTTTTTACCGGTAGAGAAGAATATGGCAACAGTCTTCTTGGAGTGCAGACCACTATTGGCGTACAGCAAGGCAATATCGATCTGCTTTCGGGTTTTTCAAAATCGAGGTTTTACGAACAACGCGTGGCTTTGGGCGAAAAATTCTATACGGTCAATGAGCAACGGTTGGTCCGTAATGTGATGCAAGCGTATGACCAAATAAATTACAACAAGTCACGCTTGCGTTTTGCCAAACAGTTAGACAGTGTTTATACCAATTTTAAGACAGCGGCACAACTGCGATATGACACTGGGGAAACAGGTAAGTTGGAATTTCTTTCCGCCTCTTCTGAATACCAACAGATTCAGGTATTGCGACAACAAGCGTATGATGATATTGAAATTGCAAAACGTGCCTTAAAGCAATATTTGGGAACAGACGAACCCATTGAAACGGTTTCGGTTTCTTATGAACCAATGTACTTTAACACGTTGACAGATTCAACTTCCGTGGCAAGCAACCCAATGTTGCAATATTCCCTTCAAAATGTCAAAGTCAGCAAAGCCAATATCGGTGTTGAAAAATCGCAATTCCTGCCAAAATTCAGCCTATCCTATGGCAGACAAGTGGTAGATGATATATCGGGCTTCAATAGTTATCAGGCAGGGGTAAACATTCCGTTGTGGTTTTTCCCGCAGAAATCAAGGGTCAAGGCAGCCAAGGCAGATGCAATGGTCGCAGAAAACCAATATTTGAAACAAAAGGCAATTACCGAAAGCCGTGTTTCACAATTGCTCAAATCCCTCGAAAAAACGCAAAAGATATTACTGTATTATGAAGAGGGTGCTTTGAATTTGGCAGAGGAACAGATATTCACCGCGCAATTGGCATCCATGGAAGGCGAAATAGATTATGTAAACTATATCACCATCCTTAACAGTGCCATCAAAATAAAGCAAAACCATTTGCAATATATCAATCAATATAACCAACAGGCCATTGAGGTACTATACCAATTGGGCAATTTATAATTTTAAAGAAAGTAGAAATGAGACATATAACCATATTAAGCGCAGTAGTAGCAATCGTATTGTTGACGGGTTGTAACGATAAGCCAGACCTGAAATCGGGTCAGGATGAACATGAGCGTACTTCGGCCAAAATGAATAAAGAAGAAGGACATAGTGAAGAAGGCGAAGAAGGTGTCGTCGAAATTACAATGCAACAGGCCGAGACCATTGGTTTGGAAATGAAACCTTTGGAAAAAAAGAGTTTGAGTAATACCATAAAAGTTACGGGGCAATTAGAACTGTTTCCGCAGGATAGGGCAAACATTAGCCCATTTATGGGGGGCAATGTGCGCTCGATTAATGTCATTGAAGGTGATAAGGTAAACAAAGGTCAGGTATTGGCATATTTGGAGCATCCGGATATTATCACGATCCAGCAGGAATATCAGGAAAAAAATAATGAACTCGTCTTTTTAAAACAAGATTTTGAGCGCAAACAAACCCTGTACGACAAAGGAGTGTCTTCGGGAAAGGAATTTCAAATGGCGCAATCCAGGTTTCGTTCCACAACTTCTTCGGTAAACGGACTGCGCTCCAAACTGCGACTGCTGGGCATCGATACGGATAAAGTCTTGGAAGGACATATTTATTCGGCAGTACCGATTACAACACCGATAAGTGGCTATGTAGATGAAGTAATGGTAAGCCTTGGCGATTATGTGGCACCACAGACCAAAATGTTCACGGTTAGCGATAATTCGGAAATACACGTAGATTTTAAAGTGTATGAAAAAGACATCAGAAAGGTAAAGAAAGGACAGGAAATCTATTTTACCGTAGCGGCCAAACCAGATGAGCTTATTAAAGCTAAAATACACGCCATTGGCAAAACCTTTGAAACAGATCCAAAAGCATTGCACGTTCACGCAGACGTTCATAATGAGGATAAGGCCTTGCTTCCCGGAATGTATGTCGAAGGCAGAATCGTCCAAGATGAAAAAATGGCGTTTGCAGTGCCGGAGGATGCCGTCATCAAAGAGGGTGAGCAGTCTTTTATATTCATATTGGATGTAGATAACGAAAAGGAAGAAAAGAAAATAAAGTTCAAAATGATACCTGTAAACATCGGTATCACAGATTTAGGTTTTGTGGAAATCAATCTGCCTTCAGAAATTTCAAAAGACGTAAAAGTGGTTACTAAAGGCGCATATACCCTATCATCGGAAATGGTAAAGAGTGAATTGGAACACGGTCACTGAGCTCATTTATACTTTTTATTGAAACGAACCCGCCTACCGAACCTGCCTGCCGACAGGCAGGCGGACAGGAATCAGTGATTCTCTGCCTAATTGAAGAAGTTTTGGAGCTGCATCCGCCATAGGCGGGCGGAAGAAAAAAAAGACAAGAACAGAGTGTAAAATGTGAAAATAGCAGGTAAAAGAAAAATTCAAGACGAGTTCAATATAAACAGCCATGGATGCAATAGAGGAAATATTTAAAAAAAACAAAGTAAAGCCGACCGCAATGCGTATGTTGGTTTTACGATATCTGGTAAACAACAAGAATGCGGTCAGTTTGGCAAATATTGAAGAACATTTCGAAAATTCAGATAGAATAACACTATATCGCACCTTAAAGACTTTTGTAGAAAGCAGAATTGCCCACCAAATAGATGATGGTACCGGTATTGCCAAATACGCATTATGCGCAGCGCATTGCAATTGTGAGGTAGGTACGGATCTTCATTTGCACTTTCACTGCAGCAATTGTAATGAAACCGTTTGCTTGACAGAACATAAAATTCCACATATCAACTTACCTGAAAGATTTATCGCGGAAAATATAAACCTGGTCGTAAAAGGTGTATGCGATAAATGTAACGGGTAACAACGAGCTTTTTTTATAAAATTTTCAATAGGCTATTCAATTTTTAAAACATGAAAGACGAACACTCAAAAAACGACGGTCACAACCATGAACATATTGGTGTTTTTGGCGAAAAAACAGAATTATACTTCGCAATTCTCAGTGGAGTATTCTTTTTCATGGGAATAATTATCGAATTTGCTACCAACTTGCCAGAGCAAACAGCAATATACAGTTATATGGCAGCTTATTTCTTTGGAGGTTATTTTACATTGACCGAAGCCATTGAGAAAATCAAAAAAGGAGGGTTTGAAATCGATTTTTTGATGCTCGTTGCCGCAGCGGGCGCGGCATACATTGGTAGTTGGGAAGAAGGTGCATTGCTGTTGTTCTTGTTCAGTATTGGGCATGCATTGGAAAAATACGCTATGAACAAGGCAAAAAAATCTATTGAGGCATTGGGCGAATTATCTCCAAAAACAGCATTGGTAAAAAAAGAGGGTAAGGTTGTGGAAGTTCCTGTTGAGCAATTGAAACTAAACGACATAGTAGTGGTTCGGCCAAATACCAAAATAGCGGCAGATGGCGTAATCATTAAAGGAAGTAGCAGTATCAACCAAGCCTCAATTACGGGCGAGAGTATTCCTATCGATAAAACGGCTATTAAAGACCTTGCCAATCTCCCGGAATTTAGAAAAATCAATAAAGAAAATGTAGTTTTTACGGGTACAATAAATGGCGATGATGCGCTGGAAATAAAAGTATTGAAACTAAGCGAAGATTCGACTATCGCACGCTTGGTGAAAATGGTAAGCGAAGTGGAAACCAAAAAATCACCTACACAATTGGCAACCAAAAAGTTTGAAAAATGGTTTGTGCCAGCCGTTATTATTTTTGTGGTATTGCTCTGTTTTGTGTATTTGGTAATTGATGAAACCTCAAAAGAGAGCATTTATAGGGCCATTAGCGTTTTGGTAGCTGCAAGTCCTTGTGCTTTGGCAATATCTACACCAAGTGCCGTACTTAGTGGTATTGCAAGAGCTGCAAAAGGAGGTGTACTCATAAAAGGCGGTCGTGCGTTGGAAGATTTGGGCAGTCTTACAACCATTGCCTTTGACAAAACAGGAACACTCACCGAAGGGAAGCCTAAATTAACCAATGCCATACCATTGAACGGTTACGATAAAAACGGGTTTTTAGAATTGGTGTTGGATGTGGAGAGTTTGAGCAATCACCCGTTGGCAAAAGCCATTTCAAAAGATATAAAATCAAAGTATAATATAGAAGCGAACAATGAAGCATCAGATATTAAGGCCATTCAAGGAAAAGGAATTAGTGCTACTTATAAAGGAGCAGAAATTTTAATTGGTAATGAAAAATTAATGATCGAAAGAAATGTGGTGATCAGTGATGCCATCAATACCCAAATGAACGATCTGCTCCGTAACGGACATACCGTAATGTTGGTGGCATTGGATGCTGAATTAATAGGGCTTTTAAGCGTTATGGACACACCTAGGGAAACTGCAAAAAGCACCTTGCTGCGTCTAAAGGAAATGGGTATTGAAAAAATGATAATGCTCACGGGCGACCATCAGAATGTGGGCGATTCTATTGCCAAGCAAATCGGGCTTACTGAAGCAAAAGGAAACTTGTTGCCAGAAGACAAAGTAGCGGCCATTCAAGAATTAAAAGAAAAATATACTAAAATAGCTATGGTAGGCGACGGTGTCAACGATGCACCTGCAATGGCCAATAGTACCGTTGGCATTGCCATGGGTGCCGCAGGTAGCGATGTGGCCCTAGAAACCGCCGACGTGGCCTTAATGTCCGACAAGATCGAGAACCTTCCGTTTGTGATCGGTCTGAGCAGAAAATCAAGAAGCATTATCAAACAAAATCTGTGGATAAGTTTGGGAATAGTTGCCGTTTTAATTCCTTCAACTTTAATAGGTTGGGCTAGTATAGGTATGGCAGTCGCCATACATGAGGGCTCGACCTTAATTGTGGTGCTCAATGCGTTACGACTATTGAGGTATAACGAAGAAAAATGAAAACCTAGCATGGCATTTGGTAGTACACACCGAACTCGTCTTCGGTTATTGTTTAGAACCGAGCCCGCCCGTACCGTTCGGGCGGGCTGTACTCTAATGAAGTCATTTTTTGGTTGTATAGCTATAGTTACGGAAGCTGAAAATGGCAAAATTAGGGTGCAAAATGCGAAATTCGTAGGTAAAAGAATAACTTAAGACGAGTTCATTGGGCAAAACTCAAATTTATGTGACCGATGTTACATAAATACCAAATAATACTATTTATATTTAGCAGATTAACAAAAAACCAGCACAAATGAAAGCACATCATCAAATACTTATTATTGGAGGGGGTACGGCGGGCATTATGGTCGCCGCACAACTTTTAAGGCAAAAGAACGCAAAAGATATAGCCATAATCGAACCGGCCGATACACATTACTACCAACCTGCATGGACACTTGTTGGTGCCGGAACCTATGATTATGACAAAACCGCAAGACCCATGTCGGCAATTATACCCAAAGGAGCCACATGGATAAAAGACAAAGCCACGGACTTTGACCCTGAAAACAATACGGTTCGCACAGAAACCAAAGGAGATATCACTTATGACTATCTCGTTGTAGCACCAGGACTGGTCTATGATTTCAGTCTTGTACCCGGTTTAGGCGATGCAATAGATAAAGGTGTGGTATGCAGTAATTATACAGACCCTAAACATACCTGGAACGTAGTAAAGAATTTTAAGGGAGGAACCGCTTTGTTCACTCAACCCACCACGCCTATCAAATGTGGTGGTGCACCACAAAAAATCATGTACCTCGCAGAGAACTATTTTAGAAAAAGCGGCGTGAGCAAAAAGACCGATATAGTATTTGCTACAGGGGGCACGGTTATTTTCGGAGTAAAGGTAATAGCCAAAACCTTGATGGAAGTAGTCGATAGAAAAGACATCAACTTGAGATTTCACCATAAACTCGTAGCGGTAGATGGCGAGAAGCAAATTGCTTGATATGAAATGGGCAAAGACATTACCGCAGGAGGTTGTGTGGTAATGCAAGGGGAAGATAGCCAACTGGATTTAGACGAAAATTTTCAGTACAACTATAAGGATGTAAAAGTAACAAAGGATGGTGACCGTTATGGCATTCATTACGATATGCTGCATACGGCACCTCCGTCTACAGCTCCTAAATTTATAAAAGAATCCTCTTTGGTGAACGATGCCGGATGGTTGAATGTCGACCACCAAACGATGCAGCACAACCAATATTCGAATATTTTTGGTTTGGGCGATGTGGCAGCACTACCAACCGCAAAAACAGGGGCGGCCATACGTAAGCAAGTACCCATTGTGGTCGATAATATTGATTTATTGATCAAACACGATAAAATGGGCAGCATGGCCTACAATGGTTATTCATCTTGCCCGCTCGTAACCGATTATGGTAAAATGGTATTGGCGGAGTTTGATTACGACAATAATTTCACCCCCGACCCAAAATTAAAAAGAATGCTCATCTCAGATTCCTCTAAAGAACATTGGAGACTTTGGATGCTCAAAAAATACGGACTGCCTTACCTGTATTGGAACAAGATGATGAAAGGCCAGAACGTTTGATATTCCCCCATTAATGTGAAAAGATGAAGCTTGACCGCTTCATCTTTTTTTTATTGTTATGAAATTACAGACCCAAGATTTTATTTACGTAGGCATTCAGTTTTTGTTGTTTGCCCTCTATGTCTTCAACGTAGACATTGTAACCTTTAAACTAACGAACGAAGTTCGTTTTATTGGCCTGTTCATTGCTATACTAGGAATCGTGGTTTTAGGTGTCGCCCTACTTCAATTGAACAAAAACCTATCTCCTTTTCCAACGCCCGTAGCAGACTCGCACCTTCTGCAAAATGGAATATATGGTTTGGTTCGACATCCTATTTATTCAGGAATAATATTTATTGTTTTCGGGTACGGTCTTTACCAAGAATCCGCATACAAACTATTAATCTCGTTTTTGCTGCTCCTATTATTTTTCGTGAAGTCGGAATACGAAGAAAAAAAACTAACTGAAAAATTCACTGAGTATAAGTCGTACCGAAAAGTTATTGGCCGCTTTTTACCTAGAATTAAATTATGAAAGATTTTTGGAACAAAAGATACGCCGAAGAAGAATTTGCCTATGGCATATTGCCCAATGAATTCTTCAAACGGCAATTGGCCGATTTAGCCCCTAAATCTATTTTGCTTCCCGCAGAAGGTGAGGGCAGAAATGCCGTTTACGCTTCCAATATTGGTTGGCAGGTAACTGCTTTTGATATGAGTGGCGAAGGAAAACAAAAGGCATTTGAACTGGCCAAATTACAAAACACTTCTTTTGAATATCTCATTTCAGACGCCCTAAAGTTCAAAACCACAAAAAAGTTTGATGCCTTAGGATTGATCTACGCGCATTTTCCTTCTGAAATACGAAAAGGGGTGTATCGGCATTTATTATCCTTTTTAAACCCAGGGGGAATCGTGGTTTTTGAAGCTTTTTCAAAAAGTCAGCTACAAAATAGTTCAGGCGGCCCAAAGAACGAAGCATGCTGTTTTCAGTTGAAGAAATCAAGAAGGAGTTCAGTATTCTGGATTTTAAAATTCTAAAGGAAGAGGAAATCGAACTTCAAGAAGGTGCCTATCATAAGGGCAAAGCTTCGGTCGTACGTTTTGTAGGTAGAAAAACAAAAATCCATTGATAACACACCTATCAAAGTTTTAAAAACCCAAGAGGTCTTTCATGGTATTCGAACAGTAGCAAGTGTTTTTACCAAGTACTTGCCAATACAGTCAAAATTCTAAATTTGAACTCTCTAATGTAACCTTTATCACACACCCCGATCAGATTAACCGTTACCTTTGATTGTCTTTAACTGAAAATCAAGAAAAGAAGGTATGGAAGACATGCTGTTTTATGATAGATTGCAATTTGCGTTCACTATCACGTTCCACTATATATTTCCTCAATTGACAATGGGATTATCTTTATTGATTGTCTTTTTAAAATGGAAATTTTTACGCACCAAAATCGAAAAATACAATAATGCCGCAAAGTTTTTAATGAAAATTTTTGCCGTTAATTTTACTATGGGTGTTGTTACCGGAATTCCAATGGAGTTTCAATTCGGCACCAATTGGGCAAAATTCTCTGAACTCACGGGGGGCATTATAGGCCAAACATTAGCAATGGAAGGTATGTTCTCTTT
>JAJRSY010000290.1 GCA_024278565.1 Bacteroidota bacterium | reverse complement strand
GTATTGGCCAAGGCTGGGTATTTGATGGTATCACCTGCCTTGAATGCTTGGGCGAATTTGGTGCTGTCGCCATTGACCTCAATGATCAGATCTCTATAATGTGCAATTCTTTTAGCTTGTTTTTCTGTGACCACCACGCCCTTTTCGGCCAAAGCTATAACGGGTTCGAAGATTTTTTTTAGAGGGAGTTTTCCGAATTTTTTGTGCACTTCTATAATTCCCGCAACCGTACCGGGCACACCTACTGCGGTTGCCCCTTGGGTACTCATGCCGGGTATGACGTTTTCCAAAGAATCCAAATACATATCTTTATGACTTGACAAGGGGGCTTTTTCCCTATAATCCAATCCACCGATTTCGCCACTGTTTTTTCGATATACCATAAAACCGCCACCTCCTAAATTGCCCGCAAAGGGGTAGGTGACCACCAAGGCCATTTCAGTAGCGACCATCGCATCAAAGGCATTGCCGCCTTTCTTTAGAATATCGATTCCAATTTTAGAGGCTTCTTCACGGGCCGAAACCACCATGGCCTTTTCTGTGACCAGACCAGTAGGTTTAATGACCGCAGTTTTACAATTTATAAATAGGAGTAGGACAATGGTCGATAGAAGTATTGTTTTATATGGTTTTTTCATTTTAATAGGTTTTTTGGTTTGATAAATGTCTTGATGTGGTTTTTCAAAGGGAAACATATTTTTGTTTAGCAAAAACAGTTAATTCCTCAAAAAAGGAAGTAAACTCCTTTTCAAATTCTTCATAATGTTCTTCAAGATCCATTATAGCAAAATTCATTTTTGATTTATTCTTGGTTCTTCGGTTTACCCCATAGAGTACGCGACCTATCCCTTTCATTTTCGAATAATTGAAAATCCAGTTATCAGCGATCATATAAGGCATCATGCGCTTGGTGGCTATAGGTAGAATAGGGTAATTATCCTCCAACAGGTCATAAAAGTTGTCCACAAAAACGTCTAAAGGCGTATCGGAATAATCTTTCCAGTTCTTTGCCAAAAAATGATCGTAGAAAATATCAACGATTACCCCGCTGTAATGACTATAGTTTTTGTGCAACCGTTTGGTGCTCTGACGTACCGTGGGGTGGGCATCGGTAAAGGTATCGATCTCTCGGTGCAAAGTGATTCCTTTTTGAACACGCTCAGGTAGGTGGTCGTATTTATTGCCACGAATACTATCGGCGATAAAATTACCTATGGTAATCTCATCATCTTCAAAGGATAAGTATATATGGGCCAAAAAATTCATAGCGGTTTATACGTCACAATAATACCGAATTTACAGTAAAGAACAATAGGTACTTGATATGATACGTTTATATTTGCAAAAACTTAGTACTATTTATGACACTTATCAAATCAATCTCAGGAATACGGGGGACCATTGGTGGTCAACCGGGCGATAACCTAACACCCATAGATGCGGTAAAATTCGCAGCAGCTTATGGTACTTGGCTAAAAGGATATTCGAAAAAGGAAAAACTAAAAGTGGTTATTGGCCGTGATGCCCGATTGTCTGGTGAAATGGTGCAGAATTTGGTCGTTAACACTTTAGTCGGGCTTGGGATTGATATAATCGATCTAGGTCTTTCCACGACCCCTACGGTTGAATTGGCAGTGCCATTGGAAAATGCCGATGGAGGTATTGTTCTTACCGCAAGCCACAATCCGAAGCAATGGAACGCCTTGAAATTATTGAACGAAAAAGGAGAGTTTTTGAACGCTGCGGAAGGTGCGGTAATATTGGAAATCGCAGAGAACGAGAGTTTCGTGTTTTCAGAGGTGGATGACCTTGGCCGTATCGAAAAAAACGATACATATATCGATATTCACATTCAAGAAGTGTTGAATTTGTCTTTGGTAGATGCAACCACCATTAAAAATGCCAAATTCAAAGTTGTTGTAGATGGTGTGAACTCTACTGGGGGTATTGCAATTCCACGACTATTGGAGAAATTAGGGGTTGAAGTAGTGGAGCTGTATTGTGACCCAACAGGTCATTTTCCGCATAACCCCGAGCCCTTGAAAGAACATTTGAAAGATATATGTGATTTGGTCGTCAAAGAAAAAGCCGATTTCGGTATCGTTGTCGATCCTGATGTGGATCGATTGGCCTTTATTAGCAATGATGGTGAAATGTTCGGTGAGGAATATACCTTGGTCGCTTGTGCCGATTATGTATTGGGAAAAACAAAGGGAAACACGGTCTCGAACCTATCATCTTCAAGGGCGCTGCGCGACATTACCGAAAAACACGGAGGCACCTACGAAGCTTCGGCGGTAGGTGAGGTGAACGTGGTCGCAAAAATGAAGGCCAACAATGCGATTATCGGCGGTGAGGGCAATGGGGGCATTATATACCCTGAAAGCCATTACGGCCGTGATTCGCTGGTGGGCAGTGCCTTGTTCTTGATGTTGATGGCCGAAAAAGGGGGTACGGTCGCCGAGCTTAGGGCTGGTTACCCTTCCTATTTTATGAGCAAAAAGAAAATTCAATTGACCCCAGATCTCGATGTGGACGGAATTCTAAATGCCATGGCGACCAAATACCAAAACGAAGAGCTGTCAACGATTGATGGGGTGAAAATCGATTTTGCCAAAAATTGGGTGCATTTGAGAAAATCGAATACCGAACCGATCATACGTATCTATACCGAGGCAAAGAGCCAGTCGGAAGCTGATGCTTTAGCGGATAGAATTATTAAAGAAATAAAAGAGGTTGCGGGTATTTAGATGTTTATAATCAGACTACTGCTTAAAAAAAAATACT
>JAJRSY010000289.1 GCA_024278565.1 Bacteroidota bacterium | reverse complement strand
GCCATTACTTTCCATAATACCCTGTTGCAGATAGGCTGAAAATCTACTCAAATATTGGGTATAGGGTATGATGGCCTCGGTCTCTGAACCATAAAAATTATTGTACCACACGCTCAAAAGTGCTAAAACCACAGGAATGTTCTTGTCAAGATCTTCATTCTTGAAATGTTCGTCCATTTTATTGGCGCCTCTTAACAGGGCGTCAAAATTTTCGAACCCTGTGGCCAAAGCTATAGAAAGGCCCACGGCGCTCCATAACGAAAATCGGCCTCCGACCCAATTCCACATAGGAAATACATTTTCAGGGGCTATACCAAATTCGGCTATTTTTTTTGTATTTGTTGAGACTGCTGCAAAGTGCTTGGCGATATCTTTTTGGCTTCCGCTTTTTAAGAACCATTCTTTAATGGTCGTGGCATTGCTCAAAGTCTCTTGGGTGGTAAATGTTTTTGAAACGATTACAAAAAGAGTGGTTTCAGCATTCAGTTTTTTAAGCACTTCATATACGTGGTCGCCATCGACATTACTTACAAAATGTATTTTTAAATGGTTTTTATAGAACTTTAATGCCTCGGTGACCATCGCAGGACCTAGATCGGAACCCCCAATACCAATGTTTACTATATCGGTAAATGCTTTGCCCGTATACCCTTTCTTATCACCAGAAATCACTGCTTGGGAAAATGCCTTTATTTGGTCTTTGACACCATATATTTCAGGCACCACATTTTTGGAGTCAACAAGGACCACATCTGATTTCTTTGCCCGTAGGGCGGTGTGGAGAACGGCCCTACCTTCGGTTTGATTAATCAAGTCACCGCCAAAATATTTTTCAATGGCCTCTTTCAGGTTTACCTCATCAGCCAACTGCAGCAGTAATCGTAAGGTTTCTTTGGTGATTCTATTTTTAGAGAAATCTAAAAGAAAATCATTCCAATTTAATGAAAAATCGCTCGCCCGATTCGAATCGGCGGTAAAAAGATCTATTAAATGGTACTCTTTTGTTTCATTAAAGTGATCGGTAAGTTTTTTCCAAGCCTTGGTAGTGGTCGGATCTATATTCTGTAAAGACATTAGGGATGCTTTTGAAATTCACAACTCGTTCTTTGCATCTATCGATGCACTATCAAGCGGCAAAAATAAGCATAATACAGCGACTTTGTAGTTAGAGAGAATACAAAGTAAGGTTTAGAATTGGGTATAGGTCAATAAACTTTCCTCTTCTTCAACAGGTTTTTCAGGATACAACATACAGTCTAATTGATCTTTGATCGGGTGTATGTAATTAAAGTAGTCAGGTTGTAGGGTTTCGGCCAAAGGTTCTGCCTTCGGCAGCTCTTCACGCAATGGATCTACCTGTCTGCCATTTCTCCAAAAGCGGTAGCATACGTGAGGACCACTTGTGTTTCCGGTCATCCCTATCCATCCTATGATATCTCCCTGACGCACGTAATCACCTCTTTTTACATTCTGTTTTTTCATGTGCAGGTACTGGGTGCTGTATTTGCCGTTGTGACGGATTTTCACATATTTGCCATTGCCCCCCCTACGTGTGGACTCGGTCACAGTACCATTTGCAGTTGCCAAGATGGGGGTTCCTCTTGGGGCTGCATAATCGGTTCCTTTATGGGGTCGTATTCTATTGCCGTAATACCGTATTCTACGTTTCAGATTGTACCGTGAGGAAATACGACTGAACTGAACGGGTGCGCGTAAAAATGTTCTTCTCAAGTTATTTGCCTCTTCATCATAATAATCAACGATACTCTTCAACGAATCATTTTCATAGCCAAAGGCATAAATGGGTCTCCCGTTATGCTCAAAATAGGCAGCCTCAATGGGCTCTGCACCGGCATAAACGGTATCGTTGATGAATTTTTCCTTATATATGACCTTGAACTTATCGCCTTTTTGCAGCCTGAAGAAATCAATCGTCCACGCATAGATCTCTGATAGGTTATTGGTCACATTATAGTCGATGCCCTGGGCCAAGATGGCTTCTGACAATGATGTTTCTATTACACCCGAGGCTTCTCTTTGAACATATTTCACTTTTCTCTTATCGGTATATGCCGAAACACTGTCTCTCAAATCAATTACGGTGTAATTGATGGGGTCATTTTCATAAATGAATACCTGCGCCATTTCGGTGGTATCTTTTGACTTTAAGATCATATAAGGCTTACCCGCCCTTATTCTTCTAACATCAAAAGTGTCTTTGAAATCTTCTGATACTTTGGCGATTTTCAGATAGGCAACTTTGTTCTCCAACATCAGTTCTCCAAAACTATCACCATTTCTAATGGTATCTTGTTGTACCGTAAAATCATCTAGGTTAAACCCGAATTTTTTGACCACTGGTTTTTGAATGGCAACTACGGTCGCTATTTTCTTTTTGACTTCTTTGGAATTGGTAGCTGGGTCTTCTTTACAAGAAAACAATAGGGTTGCGATAAAAAGGATGCCCCACAATTTTTTCATTACAATTTTTTATTGAGATTATAAAGATATAGTTTACCTATTTCTCAGTTATTTACCTCTTGTTTTTACAAAGTTCTGGAAAAATACAACATTTTGAAAACTTGACGGAATGTCTTTTTCAATTGAACCGTTCTTTTGCATTGATAAGCTCTTTGTTATTTCTCAAATTTATTGGGTAAACGATGTGCACTATTGGCAAGTTTACCTTATGTATTTAAATCCAAAGTCATTAACGCTTTAATCTGCTCTTTATTATCTGTGCCCATATTGCTGAATCGTTGCCTAAAAACCAAAATGTGTTTAGAAACAGTATGTTAGTCCGCTATAATTTTAAATTGGTGCTTGAGACCGTTATAACCGTCCAAGTCCGCTTTAATTGCCCCTACAGCTAAATTGGCACTTATTCGAATTGGTATTCTGTTGTCATCGGTGGAAATCCATAATGAAAGGCTTTCCTGCTCTTTAAACACCCTTCCTGACTGTACCATGGGCCTGAATTTATAACACTCTACCTTGCCGTATTTCGTATTCAGTACTTCCTTGCCCAAATACTTTAGTTTAAAGACAAAGATACCATCGTCATCGTACAGCATTTTCATTTTTATGGCCTTGCCAACAACCAAACTATCGGGGTCGTAATTGTTTCGCAAATAGTAAAATGCAGAAATCAAGTCTTGAATGCTATCTTGGAGTTCGAACTTAAATTTCTTTTTGTTCTTTTTGTCGTTGAGTACCGCTTTGTCTTCAGTGTGGTTAAAATTTATTTCAATATCCTTTTTATAGCCCCCCTCATTTATTTTACGAATAAACTTATAGGGTTTGCCATCTTCTTTTCCGAAATAGCTTTCGTAAGTATCGTCAACCTTGAAAAAAACACTGGCGAAACCAGTAGTCTTTCCCTTGCCGACCACATGATAAACGGGTACACCGTCAATTTCATCTGATTTTACCTGAAGGGTCGCATAACTGGCATTTAAAAAACCATAGTGCATTCTAAATTTCAACCACTCTCCAGGCTTGAATACGGATTCATTTTTTGTTGTAGCGACAAACATCCCATCAGATTCATCATTTTGGGCATTTGTAAACAGGCTCAATGACAAAACAAGAAATAGGGTAATTTTATTCTTCATAGCTCAAAGTATTATAGTGCAACAATCCAATATCCCCTAAACCATTATGTTGCTCACTATTGCTTAAACAAAATTTATACCAAAGTATTGTATGGCCTCTGTCTTAGAGACTGTTTTAAAATACTGTTGTCCGACCTGCCTGCCTAGCCGGCAGGCTCTGAACCCAATAACAGTCCCGTATTCGGGAGAGTTTCATTAATAAAAAAAGCCCAGCTTAAAAAACCGGGCTTTTCCTAAATAACCAACCAAACTTTAAATTATGAAAAACCAATACTTAAAGTTGTAAGGAAACCACCCCTTACGGGTACAAAGTTAATACACATCATTCGTAACGCGTGAGGTTTTAACGTACTTTAACTAAACCCTTAACAATAATTTACAATTTGATGCAAGGAAATTGGCAATTTGTTATGAAAAAGACCGGGTTAAACTACGCTACTTTCAAATTCATTGGTTTTACCCCCGACTGACGGGTTTAAAACCAAAACCCCACACTAAAAAACAAATTGCCATTATTTGCCTCAGGAGACCAAGAATAGAATGCCTGTACTGGTCCTAAAAAAGATTCTAGACCATAGCCTATACCATAGCCTGAAAAAGTGGGTTTTGTAAACCATTCACCCGTTCTAAAGAGATCATCATCAACATTGGCGAAATTTGCGGCAAACAAAAAGTGGTTTTTGGGGACAAATTCAAAATCTAACCTACTGTATGCCTTTATATAGCTATTGCCCGGTAAGCTCAAAAAATCATATCCAAAAAATGGCGCAAAATTGTTTATTAGGTTGGTTCCGTATCCGCCCAGTACAAAATCAAAAGAGGTTACGTTTGAAGTACCCAGTTTAAACCCACCCTCGGTTTCAAAATTTATCGACAGGTTTTTAAAAATCGGGAACGCGACCCCTATTCTTGCCTTACCTATCGAGAATTCTTTGAAATTATCGTTAAAATCCGAAGAGAGTACGTAAAAATTAAAATTCCCGTTAAAGAACAACCCCCTTGTTGGAAAATATTTATCGTCGTACGTATCTAATGTAAGTTGCCCAAAGGCGCTATAAAAATTACTTTTTTCGAACAGTGTTCTTCCGTCTTCGTCTATGGCCGATATTGTTTGTGCACTTGCATTTTCATCGAGCAATTCGCCCAATGTTCTTGTACTGTACTTTAAGAATTTATGCTCGATTCCCGTTGTAAATGCAAATTCTTCGCGCCATACAGTCTGTAGGTATATTTGATTGGTGAGATCGGTAACCCCCAAATTAATGGTGTTCACGTTGCCCACGTTCGGCACCTCATAGTTGCCCCGTATCAAATCAAAGTCAACCTCTTTTTCAAAATTATTGAACCTTGAGTTGATGCCAAAACTCCAATACGAGCCCTTGTCCACATAATATTGCATGGTATACCTGAGGTTGTCGCCCACTATAAAATCAAAGCTGCCCACATCATCTTTCATCAAAAGGTTCTTTTTGGTCAAATTGATCATTGCGGCACTTTTATAAAGGTTGTCATAATGTGCGCCCAAGCGTATAAATAATTTATTGGGCCTCTCATTCAGTCTCAAGATCAAATCTTCACCGACACCATTTGAAACAAGTCGGTACCTGATCGTTTGGAAATTTCCGGTAGCAGATAGGTTACTAACGCCTTGCTGCAGTTTTTCGAAAGTGATTTTTTTATCAAAATCCAACCTTAGTTTTCCTTTTACATACCCTCTTGTGTAATTTTTGTTCTTGCCGGCAATCACAAGCCGGTTTACGGTTATTGTATCTTTTGCCCTGATACTATTTATTGGTGCCCGATCTCTGTTTTGAGAAACCGATAGTTCTTTCAAGGCAGCATATTTTGCTCTGGCGGCAGTTTCGCCCAAACGAATAATGGTACTGCGCTGGTCAAAATCCAATGCCGTATGACCTTTCATATCGGGTTTGATATAAATATCGGTCTGTTTGTATTTTTCTTCCATATCGGCCACCGATCTGAAATTGTTTATCTGCAAAAGAATATCCGTGGCGGACTGTAGGTCATCCCTACTTGAAAGGCCGTGCTGCACATCTATCCCAATAATGATATCGGCTCCCATTTCTTTGACCTTATCGGAAGGGTAATTGTTCACAACACCCCCATCGATCAATACTTTGCCTTCTAAATGCACAGGTTCAAAAAGGGAGGGCAATGTTCCGCTTGAGGCAATTGCCTCAGGTAGATACCCTTTGCCAAGAACCACCTCCTCACCGGATTCCACATCGGTAGCGATACACACAAACGGTATCGGAAGCTTATTGAAATCTTTCACATCCTTAACATGGTACAAGAGCCGAACCAGTTCGTTATAGATATTTTGCCCACCCGAATATGCCGGCGGCACTGAGATCTTGAATTTATTGAACGGTAACGATACCGCATACCTTTCAGAATCTTCTTTTTCATAAAAGGTTTTCGCATTTCTAGGCAGGTTGTCTTGGATCAAAGCACTAAAATCGGTGGTTTTAAAAATAGAATCCAGCTCATGTGCCGAATACCCCGAGGCGTATAAGGCCCCGATAATGGCCCCCATACTTGAGCCCCCTATGTAATCGATTTGCACCCCGGCCTCCTCTATCACTTTGAGTGCGCCTATATGTGCCAAGCCTTTAGCCCCGCCCCCGCTTAAAACAAGACCTACTTTCTTGTCTTTTTTCAGATTTATATCTTGGCCTGCAGCGCACAGGGTGAAGATCAAGGCCGTTATTTTTATTATTGTTTTAAGCATTACCGCCTATTGGTCGTTGTTTTTAGTGAAATGTTTCATAAATTTTTTTTGCCCTTGAGACACCCACTGTTTCTACTAGGTTTTTCATTGATGCCTTCTTGATCCGCTTGACCGATTTAAAGGTTTTTAACAACTCTTGGGTCGTTTTTTCACCAATGCCCTTGATGTTTTCGAGTTCAGAGTCAATGGCGGCCTTACTTCTTTTATTTCTGTGAAAAGTGATTCCAAATCGGTGGGCCTCGTTGCGAAGCTGTTGTATTATTTTTAAACTTTCCGATTTTTTATCTAAATACAGTGGAATGGAATCGTTAGGGAAATAAATCTCCTCCAAGCGTTTTGCAATACCAATAATGGCTATTTTTCCTCTCAACCCTAAAATATCAAGACTTTTCAAGGCTGATGACAATTGCCCCTTTCCACCATCTATCACTATAAGTTGGGGCAAGTACCCATTCTCTGCCAATACTCTTTTGTAGCGTCTATACACTACTTCTTCCATAGAGGCAAAATCATCGGGGCCCTCAACTGTTTTGATATTGTAGTGACGGTATTCTTTTTTTGAGGGTTTGCCGTTCTTGAACACGACACAGGCCGCAACAGGATCACTGCCCTGGGTGTTGCTATTGTCAAAACACTCAATATGTCTCGGCTCTTCTGAAAGCCGTAAATCTTTCTTCATTTGGGCCATTATTCTATTCGTGTGCCTATCTGGGTCAATGATCATAACCTGTTTAAAGCGTTCTTGCCTAAAAAATTTAGCGTTGCGCTCAGATAGTTCCAAAATTTTCTTCTTATCGCCAAAAACAGGAACGGTAACCTTGATATTCGGTCCTACGGCTACTTTGAACGGAAGGTACAGCTCTTTTGATTCAGAGGTAAACCGCTGGCGTATTTCTACAATGGCCAGTTGCAACAATTTTTCATCTTTCTCTTCTAGTTTCTTTTTGATTTCCATGGTGTGTGACCCTATGATCGACCCATGCGAAAGCTGTAGATAGTTCACATAGGCAAATGCCTCATCTGAAATGATAGAGAACACGTCTACGTTATTTATTTTGGGATTTACTATGGTGGTTTTCACTTTATAGTTTTCCAAAACATCGATCTTCTCTTTTATAAGCTGCGCTTCTTCAAACCTCATTTCAGCGGCCAAGGCTCTCATCTGCCCTTTAAAATAGTGTATTGAAGATTTGAAATTTCCCTTTATGATGTCACGAATATCGGCAACTTGGCAATCATACTCCACAATACTTTGAAAGTCTTCACAAGGACCTTTGCAATTGCCCAAATGATACTCAAGGCATACTTTGTATTTGTCAGCTCTTATTTTTTCCTTAGACAGGTCATAGTTACAGGTACGCAAGGGGTAAACACTTTTGATAAGATCCAGCAAGGTTCGAACGGTTTTCATGCTTGTGTAGGGGCCATAATATTCTGAACCGTCTTTAATGAGTTTTCTTGTAGAAAATATTCTCGGAAAACGTTCTTTCTTAATACAGATCCAAGGGTATGACTTATCATCCTTTAACAAGACGTTATATCTGGGGCGGTGTTTTTTAATAAGATTGTTCTCTAACAAAAGGGCATCAGATTCGGTAGGAACCACAATATGCCCAATACGCTTTATTTTGGTGACTAACACCCGTGTTTTGCCGTATTCATGTTTTTTGGTGAAATAAGAGGAGACCCTTTTTTTTAAATCTTTTGCCTTGCCAACATACAGTATTCTATCATCAGCATCATAAAACCTATATACCCCAGGGGTTTTGGGCAATGTGCTCAACTGTATATCAATAGGTACTTGAGGCATTTGCAAAAGGATGGTTTCTATATTACCAAAATAAGGTGTTTTTCTATAAACCCACCCTATTTCACTATTATTTAACGTTGGTGAAACCTGTACTCTCCAAAACAAAAATGTGTCGATTTGGGCTAAAGAGCAATTTAGAGCGTATCTTTTTCCTGTTTTAAGGTGTTGTGGAACAAATCAAAAAAATGTCAAATTTCTCAAAAATCAATGATTCCACTATTATACTATTGATCATCAGCTATTTAATCATATATTTGTAAGAATTGTAAGATAGTTTTTTGTAGAAAAAATGCGTTTCGTCGATAAAAAAGCGCAGTTAAAAGATTTTTATGTATATTTAACCATCATAAATCAACCAACTTATTATGGACAACTACATCATAACCCTCGGATTCTATTTAATTTTAATGCTTTTTTTCAAAGTATATTATGCTATTTCTGTAAAGGACTAACATCTGTACCTTTCATTCAATCGTAAATTATTTAACTGTTCGGCATGTTAAAAAAAGATTTGCGATTAAAATATTCCAAACTGAGGGAAGAAATTTCACCTCAGTCACTTCTAAATTTGAGTTTGTCAATTGCCAATAGGCTTCTCAAACTGCCTATTTGGGGGAAAGACCATTACCATCTATTTTTGCCTATTCCAAAAAAAAACGAAGTTGACACCTCTTTCATTTTATCTATTTTACAGGGAAAAGATAAAGAGATTGTGCTACCAAGAATAGTTTCGGAAAACAGCTTACAGCATTATTTGCTGACCGATAACACAAAACTTATAGCAAATAAATGGGGTATTCCTGAGCCTATCGGAGGCGTTGAGGTTCAACTTTCTAAAATCGACCTTGTATTCACTCCTCTTCTAGCCTTCGATTTAAAAGGGAACCGTGTTGGTTACGGAAAAGGGTTCTACGACAATTTCTTGAGAGAATGTAGGGCAAATGTAATAAAAGTAGGTCTCTCCTTGTTTGAGGCGGAAAATGAAATTATAGATGTACACGAAGGTGATATTTCTTTGGATTACTGTGTTACCCCTAAAAAAATCTATTCGTTTGTAACAGCCTAAAAACAACCTACCCTTAAAGATAATCGCATTTTCAAGCTATTCCTCTACGACAAAAGCTTTTTTATTGAACACCAACAAGATGCCCACACCTGTGCTTATTGCCGTGTCTGCGATATTAAAGACCGGTTCAAAGAAGCGGAAGCTCTTGCCCCCCCAATATGGGATCCATTCTGGCCAAACGGTATCGACCATGGGAAAATAAAGCATATCCACTACCTTGCCATAGAACATGGTACCGTAAGGTTCATCTGAAAATAACATAGCTACTTGGTTATTACTATGGTCAAAAACAAGCCCGTAAAAAACAGAGTCGATAATATTGCCCAGAGCACCGGCAAAAATCAACGAAACCGACAGAATCAATGTATTTGGCGCATTCTTTCTAATAGCATCAAATAACCAATACCCTATACCAGCAACAGCAAACAATCTAAAGACCGTTAAAATCAATTTCCCTAAAGATTCAGAAACAGGTAAAAAATCACTCAGCTTTGCCCCCCAAGCGGCTCCGGAATTTTCAATGAACAATACTTTGAACCAGTTAAAGACCTCAACTGAGTCACCAAGCTCAAAATGGGTCTTGATGTAGATTTTACTAAGCTGATCTATGACCAATACAACGACAATAAGTAATAGTGATTTCTTTAAGCTCATTCTTCAAAAAATAGATGAGGCAAAAATAGACATATTAATCGATACTATTCAAGTGAATATTTCCAGAGACTGTACGTAGTATGTAATGGTCATGACCTATCGGTAATTTATCTCCTAGAACCAATCCGTACTTGCTCTCGCTATGAATTGTTGCCTTAAGGCTTTTTACACTGATATCACCACTTTGGGTACTTATTTCAACAGTTTCCGATACATTAATCAAATCGCATCTGCCATCGTTCAGGGTTACTTTTAGATTCTTATACAAGCCCGTAGCCTTAATATTGCACCCAGTTCCGAAAACGGTGACGTTTTTCTGTTTAGGGAGCTTTATTTTTAAAGCAATAGAAATAACTTTATGTGTACTCAACTTATCGTTCGGGTTTTTATAATTGGGCTGAAAACCGCTGCTTACCAAAACCGTTGCCCCCTCTATTCTTACCTGTAATAACAAATCATTTTTATATTCACCATCAATCATGGCTTCTACCTCAAGCTCATTGGTATCTGTCGTTTGCAAATTTAGTTCAAAACAGTTGCTCGCGTCTATTTGGATATAGGAAATATCAGGACTGACAATCGTTTTTTTTACCGTTTTTTGGGCATTTACCATATTCAAATACATGAATACAATAATGATTTGAAGTAATGGCTTCAATTTTCGGTATAGAAACATTAGTTACAGGTGTTCGAACATTTCGTTCTGACCTTGATATGTCTACTTTTGCATATTTTTCGCTTCAATGCTCAGCGTAGCGTGAGGTACTAATTTCAATCGTTCTTTATTGATTAATTTTCCTGTAACACGGCAAACTCCGTAAGTTTTGTTCTCGATGCGCAACAAGGCATTATTAAGATCGCGTATGAACTTCTCTTGACGAATGGCCAATTGCGTATTTGCCTCTTTGCTCATCGTTTGAGAGCCCTCTTCGAAAGCCTTGAACGTTGGTGAAGTATCATCAGTGCCATTGTTGCCGTCGTTCATATATGAACTTTTCAGTAGGCTTAAATAACTTTTTGCCTTTTCTATTTTTTCTTCTATCAAGGTCTTGAACGCTGCCAAGTATTTATCTGCATATCTAACTTTTATGTCTTGTGCCATAATTTCTAATGTTTAACGATAAACAATTTTGTTTGTACTTCATCAAAGGCAACCTCAGTGCCACTATCTAACTTTTCTTCGAAAATAAGCTCAGCGGTCAGGGTCTCCGTCTTGATATAATCAAGATTGCTTTCAACCGCTTTTTCTACCAAACCATCTTTCAAGATTATAACATCAATTCTATCGGTCACTTCAAAACCAGAGTCTTTTCTCATGTTCTGTATGCGGTTAACCAGCTCTCTTGCAATTCCCTCTTTTCTAAGGTCATCGTTGATGGTAACGTCTAACGCCACGGTAATCGACCCTGAAGTGGCTACCAACCAGCCTTCAATATCTTGTGATGCTATCTCTACATCGTGTAACTGTAATATACAGCTTTTATTTTCAATTTGAATGTATATTTTGCCCTCCTGTTCTATTTTTTGGATATCTTCCTGCCCGAGTTGGGCTATTGCGGCGGCAACCAGCTTCATGTCCTTTCCGTATTTTGGCCCCAAAGTCTTGAAATTTGGTTTGATTTTTTTTACCAAAATACCTGATGCATCATCCAAGAGTTCGATCTCTTTTACATTGACCTCTGACATTATCAAATCGGCCACTGCTTCTATTTCGTGTTTTTGGTTTTCATCTAAAACAGGAATCATTATTTTCTGCAGCGGCTGGCGTACTTTTATTTTTTCTTTCTGACGAATTGACAATACCAAAGAAGATATGGTCTGCGCTTTTTGCATCTTCCTTTCCAATCCTGTGTTTACCATACTTGGGTCATAAACCGGAAAATCAGCTAAATGTACACTTTCAAACGTTTCTTTTTTAGTGGGTTTTGTTAAATCTTTATAAAGACGGTCCATAAAAAAAGGTGCTACCGGGGCAGCTAATTTAGCTACAGTAACCAAACAGGTATATAGCGTTTGATAGGCCGATATTTTGTCTTGTTGGTAGTCTCCTTTCCAAAAGCGTCTTCTACTCAAACGTACGTACCAATTGCTAAGGTTTTCTTGTACAAAATCAGAAATGGCCCGGGTTGCCTTGGTAGGTTCATAATCGGCATAGGCGTCATCAACTGTTTTAATAAGCGAATGTAGTTCTGAAAGAATCCACTGATCTATCTCTGCCCGTTCATTCAATGGTATATCGGCCTCTGAGTAATCAAAATTGTCGATGTTGGCATATAGCACAAAAAAAGAATACGTATTGTAAAGCGTACCAAAAAACTTGCGCTTTACCTCAACGATGCCATCGATATCAAACTTTAAATTGTCCCAGGGGTTGGCGTTCGAAATCATATACCATCGTGTGGCATCCGCTCCGTGTTCGTTCATGGTCTCGAAAGGGTCGGCCGCATTGCCCAGGCGCTTAGACATTTTTTTGCCCTGTTTATCCAATACCAATCCATTTGACACTACATTTTTGTAGGCGACGGTATCAAATACCATTGTGGCAATGGCATGCAGGGTATAAAACCAACCGCGGGTTTGATCAACGCCTTCAGCGATAAAATCAGCGGGGAAAGGGACTCCTAAAGCCCCCTCTAGCCCCCCCTCAGGGGGAGAATCAGCTACTTGTGTGTTTCTGCTTTTTAGTTTATTCGAGATTTTTTCTATAACAGCATCAATATCACCAATAACTTCTTCATTCTTGAATCGGATAATGTGATACCCAAAATCATTTTCAAGAATTTTTGTTCTAAGCTCGTCTGCCTCTTTAATTTCAGGTTTCAAATGATACCCCCCATCCACTTCAATAATCAATTGTTTTGAAAGACACACGAAATCTATAATAAACTCGTCTATGATATGTTCTCTCCTGAATTTGAAACCATACAGTTTTTTACCTCTTAATACTTCCCATAAAATATTTTCTGCTTCAGTAGCATGATTTTTTCGCTCGGCGGCCAATACTTTGAACAACTTATAATTTGATTTTCGAGCCGTATGGCACACAGGAGAATTGTGCTCTCCCCCCGAGGGGGAGCTAGAGGGGGCCACTCTTTTTTCAAACGGGTAATGCCATTGCGCATAGGGCATAGCGCCACTATCGAACCAAACATCAATCAGATCGCTCTCTCGTTTCATTGGTTTGCCCGATTGGGATACCAGTATGATTTGATCTACAATGTTTTTATGGAGGTCTATTTTGTCGTAGTTCGCTTCAGACATATCACCAACAACAAAATCTTCAAAAATATCTTTTTCGAGAACTTTAGCTTCTAATGCCTTTGCTATTTCGGCTTTCAATTCTTCGACCGAACCGATCATAATTTCTTCTTTACCATCTTCGGTTCTCCAAATGGGTAACGGAATACCCCAATAACGAGAACGTGACAAATTCCAGTCATTGGCATTTGCCAACCAATTACCGAAGCGTCCTTCTCCTGTGGCCTTTGGTTTCCAATTGATAGTTTGGTTCAATTCGAACATTCTGTCTTTGACTTCGGTCACTTTAATAAACCAAGAATCCAACGGGTAATATAATATAGGTTTATCGGTACGCCAGCAATTGGGGTAGCTATGCACATACTTCTCGACCTTAAAGGCTCTGTTCTCTTCTTTTAGTTTAATGGCAATCTCTACATCTACAGATCTTTCCGGCGCTTCACCATCTTCGTAATATTCGTTTTTGACGTATTTACCACCAAATTCTTTTAATTCAGGTCTGAACTTACCTTGTAGATCCACCAAGGGCACCGGATTGTTGTTTTCATCCAAAACCAGCAAAGGTGGTATTTCGGGTACTGCTTGTTTCGCAACCAAGGCATCATCTGCGCCAAAAGTAGGGGCGGTGTGCACGATGCCCGTGCCATCTTCGGTTGTTACGAAGTCACCTGCGATTACTCGAAAGGCATTCTCCGGGTTTTGATAGGGCAACGCATATGGCAATAATTGCTCATATTCAATACCCACCAAAGCTGCACCTTTGGTTTCTGCAACTAGGGTATAAGGTATCTTTTTACTGGTAGATGTGAAATTTGAAAAATCATCTTCGTTTTCCGCTTCAAAAAACTTTCCGGCAAACTGCTTACCGACCAAATTTTTGGCCAATACTACATAAATAGCTTTAAAAGTATACTGGTTGAATGTTTTTACCAGAACATAGGTAATCTTTGAGCCTATGGTCAAAGCTGTATTCGATGGCAATGTCCAAGGAGTGGTAGTCCAAGCTAGAAAAAAAGCCCCCTCCAGCTCTCCCTCAGGGGGAGTGATTTCGAATGCTTTCAAAATATCGTTTTGAGTTCCCCCTTCAGGGGTTAGGGGGCTTCTAAACTGTGCCGTAACCGTGGTATCAGTAATATCTTGATACGTTCCCGGTTGATTGAGTTCATGCGAGCTCAGTCCCGTACCCGCCTTGGGCGAATACGGTTGTACAGTGTATCCTTTATAAATGAGGCCCTTGTCGTAAATCTGCTTTAACAACCACCAGACCGACTCCATATACTTCGGCTTATAGGTAATGTACGGGTCACTCATATCTACCCAATAGCCCAGCTGTTCGGTCATTTTGTTCCACACGTCGGTGTAGCGCATGACCGCTTTTTTACAGGCTGCATTGTACTCTTCAACAGATATTTTATTTCCTATATCTTCTTTGGTAATGCCCAGTTCTTTCTCAACACTCAATTCAATGGGAAGGCCATGGGTATCCCAACCTGCCTTTCGTTTTACCTGAAACCCCTTCATGGTCTTGTACCTCGGAAAAATATCTTTGATGGTACGAGCCATGACATGGTGAATGCCGGGCATTCCGTTCGCAGATGGTGGTCCTTCATAAAAGACATAGCTTGGCCCACCTTCTCTAACAGAGATACTTTTCTCGAAAATTTGGTTTTGTTTCCAATATTCAAGAACTTCCTCGGCGACCTTTGGTAAGTTTAATCCCTTATATTCTGCAAACTTCATATGAAATGCTTCTGGTACTGTAATTTAAGGCAGTAAAATTAGCGATTTTGATTCAAATAACCACTTATATACCCTTCTAAACACTATAATGCTACCGTAAATAATTACTTTTCAAAAGTAAGTTTTTTACCATATTTAAAGGTTTTCAAAGGTGTCTTGTTACTGTTTTTGTTAAAAATGTTAACAAATAGCATCCAAAATCTAGATTAAACCGTATATATTTGCGATTAGAAACAAAAACACTAAAATCGAAAAAATCATGAAAAAAGTAATTTTAAGTTCAATTCTAGTACTTGCACTGAGTGTATCATTTGTATCGTGCAGGGAAGCTGCCGACAAGGCTGATGAAGCTACCGAAGCTGCGGCCGATGCCGCTGAAGAAACTGGTGAAGCTGTTGGTGATGCCGCTGAAGGTGCAATGGACACAGCTGGTGATGCTGTTGACAGTGCTAAAGAAGCTGGTTCAGACGCTATTGATGCTGCTGGTGATGCTGTTGACGGCGCTAAAGACGCTGCCGGCAATGCTGTTGATAGTGCCAAAGAAGCTGGTGCCAACGCCGTTGACGGTGCTAAAGACGCTGCTGGTGATGCAGCTGACAAAGTAAAGGATGCTGCAGGTGATGTTAAGGACAAGCTAAAACAATAATTTGTACTATCCTATTCAAGCTAGAAACCCTGACGGAAACGTCGGGTTTTTTTATGCTTAAAATTTCACTCTCGTAAAAGGATTCTTTTTAAAACCGGTACCCCAAGCCCACAATTAGGTTGGTGCCTGGAGAAACAATTCCTGAAGAATACGAACGGTATCTCTGGTTTGTTAGGTTTTCTATACTTACATTAACCTTTAAAGCGTCTGATAGCGTGTACTGCGAACGTAGATTCAAGGTATACCAGAAGGGTGAATATGGGTTGCCGTTGGTATCAACGGCATAGAGGAAACTTTTATTTTTTTCCGATGAGGCCAAATCATCAAAACCTATTTCGCCATTATAATTTAAAAACAGATCGGCTCTTAATCTTTGATTTTTCCATATTAAGTGAAAGTCACCAAAAGTTGGTGCAATATGCCTGCCCGGCGAATCGGTGCCATCGGCCCCTTCTTCGATACCTTCCGTAATTGTGAGATTGGAGGTAATTGAAAAATTTTCGGTCAAAAACGCCTCAAGGCCCAACTCAAAACCGTATACATAGGCTTTTGCTGCATTTTGTATGGCCTGTACCCTACTCAATGCCCCATTGTACTCTATCTGTGATTGTCCGTTGAACTGAAAATCCCTTCGTACAAGGGCATCTACCAAATAGGTATAGAATGTGGCTCCCTTGAACACGACCTTATCGGCGAAATTCTTTTGGATCCCAAGCTCAACATTGTAAGCATACTCTGGTTCTAGATCAGGATTTGGCACCACAACCGACCCAGGTTCAGAATCAAATATTTTTCCGACATCATCAATATTCGGGGATCTAAAGCCCGTAGACCCGTTGAAAGTAATCTGTAGGTCTGCCCTCGGAAACCAGCTTAGCCCCAGGCTGCCCGTTAAGGCACCATTGTTCAATTTCGCATTGTCAAAAGGAAAAGGGTAAAAGGTCCTGTCAAAAACGGCATCGATCCAAACATGGCTGTACCGTACGCCCGAGAGCAGGGTGAAGTTGGGTTTTGCCTTGTATTCACCATTGACATAACCCGCCAAAGTCTGCCAAGTAGAACCATTGGGGTAGCGTGGGGCAGCGTCTGACAACAGGTTCGTTTCAATATTCTTTTGTTGCCCGAAAGAACCCACTTTATTAAAAATATACTCACCACCATAGTACAACCTAAGATTGCCGATTTTCTTGTTCTCAAAATCAACATTGACCGAGATGGCATCTACTTTCTCTTTGGTTGTGTTTCTCACCGCATTTTGAAAATTTCTATCGTTTCTGCTTTCCTCAAAATGTTGGTACGCAGTAGTGACCTTTAACCCGTCATAGAACAGTCCCTTCCCTTTTTTATTAATTTGAAGATTGCCCATAAACCATTTTTGTGGGCCATAAAACCACTCTGCCGATTGCAGGCCGGCACCCTCACTATTTGGGCGTATCGATCTATCGTATCTTGAATAGTTTGATGTTTCTGAATAATGAAGCCCCAGATTATAATGCCAACTGTTATTCGGTCTATAGTTGATTTTCTGCATCAAATTTACCTGATTGTAGCCCGTGGATATTTGTTTTCTGGGATTCTCATTCAAGACCAACTCGTCCTCACCATTTCTGGTTGCAACATAATTAGTTCTTAGATAGGAATCCAATCCGTTTTTGCCCATTACCAAATCACCAAAATCACTATAGGAAACACTTGTTAAAAACGCCCATTTCCTTTTTCCGAGATTGATATCAAAGTGAAGTGTGCTCTCTGAATTGGCCGAAGCAAAACGGTAATTGGCATTGCCAGAAAACAAAAGGCTATCGGTATTTGAAAGCTGGGCTTCCTTGGTATAGAAATTCATCACCCCACCGATGGCGTCACTACCGTAACTGACCGACCCGGGACCAAAAATAATCTCTGTTTTTTTTATCGAAAAAGGATCTACCGAAATTACGTTCTGAATGTTCCCCCCCCTGAAAATGGCATTGTTCATACGTACACCATCCACAGAAATCAATAGCCGATTCGTAGCAAAACCCCTGATCATGGGGCTACCACCCCCCAACTGGCTTTTTTGAACAAAGACCTTTCCGCTATTTTGCAGCAGATCTGCCGCTGTCTGCGGATTCGTAAAAGCAATTTCCCGCGCACTGATCAACGTTATTTTGTTGGGTATATCTTTCTTTTGCTGTTCCCATTTAGAGACTGACATGACCACCTCGTTCAACTGTTCGGCTATCATGACAAGGTAAATTCTACTTTTGCGTTTTAAGATCTGTGATTTAGAAGATTTGCGAACTTCGTAACCAATATGCTTAAAGGTAATACGCTCATTTTTATCAAAAACAGATAAGTCACATCTGCCATCAAAATCAGAAAGTGCGGTCTTTGATCGATCCAAGTTATACACGGCCACATTGAGAATAGGTTCTTTGGTATCCATATCCAATATGGTGATTTCCTGGCTGAAAACACCTTGGATAAATAAGAAAACCATGACGGTGAAAATCCTGTTCATACTAACTAAGAAGTTGTTAAAGAAAAACTTCATTTAAAATGGCGAGGGATTTGGTTTTCGAAACCCCTGTAAATGCAATTCAAAATAGAGAACAAGCGATTGTAAGAGCTCTTGCCGGTTTGCTTTGTTTATTTTGATGGTATGTACCCCCTCAAAATTTGTGCCTAACATTCTTTTGAAAAAAATAAGATTACTGCCCGTCAACATCGGGTTCAACGAGGGCTTGTTAATAAAGTGTCCCTCTAATAAATCAAAATAGGGCGCATTGATATGCTCTACATCAGGATAAAAACCAAAATACCTTGTCAACGATAGTAGAAAATACAGATGAAAATTCGAGATTTCATCATGAACATCAAGCCATTGAAGTGCTGTTTCCAAAAACTCGAAAAGACCTTCGTTCCGTTCCTCTTCATAAATGCTATTGCCTAAAATCTCCGCTAAAAACAAGCACATGGCATTTTTGGAAATATCGGTATGCAAGGTTTGGTAATGGTAATTGACCTTCGCCTCACCTATACGTTCTAAAGTGCCTTTGTTCTTGTGATGGGCAACAATCTCTAACTGCATGAGAGGTTGAAAGTATGCGGTTTTCAATTTTCCCTTTTTAGAGGCAAGAACACCTTTCAACAAATACGATTTTACACCATCAGAGGCAGTAAAAATCTTTGCGATAAGGCTTGTATCACCATATTTTAGAGCGGTAAGAACAATAGCCTTGGTGGTTACTTGCATCAGGTGG
>JAJRSY010000288.1 GCA_024278565.1 Bacteroidota bacterium | reverse complement strand
TATTCTTAGGAGCAAAACCCCGGAGATGCTGGGGAAAGAACTGAATGTCTCGTTAACGGCATATAATCTAATAAGAAAAATGATTTATGCAAGCCTAAAAGACTTGCCTTTCCCCCCCAAAGAAGATTTCATTTATAAATTCCATACGAATAGTAAGAATATTCTTGTTGATAAAAAGGGACGGGTATATAGCAGATGGTCAACGGGTAGAAAACGAAATAATGGAACTTGTTCGGAAGCAAATATTGCCCAAGCGTCCTGAGGGCAGAAAATATTCAAGAAAAACTAAAAAAGGTAAATATCGAAAATATAAATAATATACTTATGTTAGTGCCATTACCATAGGGGGTAGCCTTAAAAGCCACCTTCTAAGAGGGTAGATTTTTACTAGTGAAACTCTCCCGAAGTCTCGGGAGTTAGTTGAACTAACTCTGCTTTTTTAGCGTCCCGAAGAATACGGGATGGGTTTAATATCTCGCCCCACAGGTCTCTCCCGACCATTTGGGACTATTATTGGTCCAGAGCCACTGGAGGTTAATGCCTTTTATTTAGATGTAGAAATCAGTACAGGGTTCTCCATGGTTTTATAAAAATCGTTCAAGATATGTTCTTTGTCAAAATTCTCCCAAAGTAAGATTTTCCGTTTATTGTTAGGTCTATCTACCCATTTGTTGTCAATCAATATGGGAGCGGGAATGGTTTTGGTCTCGCCCCAACTATTGTTTTTCAGAATTGCCATCGCTACCATATCATAAAGCGGACGTGATTGGGTAGCCCCAGATATGTTGGTATTGCCGAATACATTCTCAAAAAGGTTTACCGAGTAGTCGCCAAAAGTCTTAAAAGTTCCGCCATGCCTGCCTATGATGGGCTCGATGGCCTTTACCCCCAAACCCGGCATTTTCTCGTTGATCTCTTTTCTGGTTACCGAAACCGCAGAGGTGCCAGAGGTATTCCCGTAGCGCACGGTGACCATTTCAAACGGAATATCACTGTTGAGCACATAGTTCATTGAAATGGTATCGTTATCTTGATTGTACTCGCCGGGCCTTGGGTAATTACTGCCCAACCATACGATTTTGGTACGTTTGGCAAATGTGGGGTCTTTTTTCAGGGCCAGTGCAATGTTGGTCAATTTTCCGACGGCAACGACAATTATCGACTCTTTTTTTGTTTCTTCCAAAATAAAATCAACCCCTTCTTGACCGTCATAATCAGTGGGGTCAAAATTTTCGGAGATTTCCTTGAAATTTCCTTCGGCTCCTTTCAATAGGGGAATGGCACCTTTAAGGTCGTACAATTGCATGACCCGCTCTGCTTCGTCATAATGTCCTTGAACATTTCGGTCGCTATAGGTGGCGTTAACGGTAATTCCTTTTACATCAAAAACATTGCCATTAGAGAATATATAGGCCAGTGCATGCTGGTCGTCAAGTTCGTTATTGGCATCGGTGTCGAAAATGACCTTTATTTTTGGATTCCTTTCTTCTTGCTGCTTGACTTCTTCTTGCTGTTTGACCTCTTCCTGTTCGGTTTTGGGAGAGGTAGTCGTATTTTCATCCTCAATGGAGACCACGGGCTCGTTCAGCACAGAATCCAATAACAGATTGGTATCTTTACTACAAGAAAATAAAAAGACAATAAAAAACACGGCCATTTGAGCAACTTTTAGGGGGATAGTCTTCATAAAGTAGATGAAAATTAAGAGTAATAATAAAATTTGGGTCAAATATTGCCGTCTATTGATTAAGGACAAATATTATCGATAAACAATATGGTTATTGTACTGTTTAATATCTTATACGGTTAATGTTTCTTGTTTAGACGTTTAAAAGGTCTATTTATTCGATGAAATACATCTTTAATTTAACATATCAGCTCATTTTGAGGTGTAAATCAAAATTTGTTGATCGAAAATAGAGTATATAGAACTTGCTCAAACCAAAAATGTTGTGAACTGATCTTTCTTATAGATGAGCTATCTGATTTTCATCATAAAATCGTTGAAACGTTCTTTTTACGGGATGAAAGTTGAATAAAGTTCAGGAGTTTATTAGTTCAGGGATTTAGGATGAGGTTGGAAAGGCCAGCTATCCGATAGGTAAAATTACATACGTGCCTTATAAGACAGGTGAAAGGTGGCATTGGCATTCGTTGGGATTCCTCACTTCGCCTGCCTGCCGGCCAGGCAGGTTCGGAATGACAAAGGGAACATTTTCAACGCCAGAGAAGTATGTTGGTGCTACTAACTTATGGTACTACCGTTACCAACCCCATCTGCACCTGGGTTTACAAAGACCAATTTGCCCTCGGCATTTTGGGTCATTAGAATCATGCCCTCACTATCAACACCACGAAGTGCCCGAGGAGCTAGGTTAATCAAGACGGTCACTTTTTTTCCTATAATTTCCTCTGGCGTAAAACTTTCGGCGATGCCCGAAACAACGGTGCGGGTATCTAAGCCCGTATCTATTTTTAGTACGAGCAATTTTTTGGTCTTGGCCATTTTTTCGGCTTCGATTATAGTGCCCACTCGCATATCAAGTTTTGTAAAATCATCAAAGGTAATGGTGTCTTTTTGTGGCATGGGTTTTTTATTTGTTGCCCCTGTCGAAGCATTGGCTTTTTTGGTGGCTTCCAACTTATCGAGTTGAGCCTGTATCTCGCTATCCTCAATTTTTCGAAATAGGAGTTCGGCCGCACCAATTTGGTGTTTGGGCGGTAGTAGGGTTTCTTTTGTGGAGACTTCGGTCCATGAGGTCTCTCCCGAGGCTTCGGGAGAGATCGACCTGACAGTGGGGGTGTCTTTTTGGGTCGCTGCTGCTATCTCGTTAGGGGTAATTTCGTCGCTTCGCTCCTCGTTAAGGCGCAGTATGTTTTTCAGCTTTTTTGAAGTAAATGGCAAAAACGGTTCGCTCAATACGGCCAATGCAGCTGAAATTTGCAGAGCCACGAACATGATGGTGCGTACCCGTTCTTCATCTTCTTTGATGGCTTTCCAAGGTTCTTCTTCTGCCAAATACTTGTTTCCGAGACGGGCGAGGTTCATTAGTTCTTGACCCGCCTCTCTAAATCGGTACCGTTCTATTGAGCTTGAAATAATGTTCGGAAATTTCCTTACTTCTGCCAAGGTATCACGATCGATCCGCGAAAATTCGGCCGGGCCGGGCACGATCCCATTATAATATTTATGGGTCAGGACCATTACGCGGTTGATAAAATTGCCGAGAATGGCAACGAGCTCATTGTTGTTTCTTGCCTGAAAATCCTTCCATGTAAAATCGTTGTCTTTGGTTTCTGGGGCATTTGCGGTCAAGGCATATCTCAGGGCGTCTTGCATGTTAGGGAACTCTTCTAAATACTCATGCAACCAAACCGCCCAGTTTTTTGAGGTGGACAATTTGTTTCCCTCCAAATTCAAAAATTCGTTGGCCGGTACATTATCTGGCAGAATATAGTCGCCATGCGCTTTTAAGATTGCCGGGAAAATAATGCAGTGAAAAACAATATTGTCCTTACCGATAAAATGCACCAATTTGGTGTTCTTGTCTTTCCAATAAGGCTGCCAATCTTTACCTTCACGTGCTGCCCATTCTTTGGTAGATGAAATATAGCCGATAGGCGCATCGAACCAAACATAAAGTACCTTTCCTTCACCTCCTTTCACGGGTACGGGAATGCCCCAATCGAGATCACGGGTTACGGCACGGGGTTTTAACCCGTCATCGATCCATGATTTGCATTGACCGTATACATTGGGTTTCCAGTCTTTTTTGTGTCCGACTAAAATCCATTCCTTTAGAAAATCTTCATACTTGTTTAAGGGTAAAAACCAATGTTTTGTTTCTTTGGTGGTGGGTACGGCGCCAGAAATGGTCGATTTGGGATTAATCAAATCGGTTGCGTTCAATGAAGAGCCGCAATTTTCGCATTGATCGCCATAGGCTTCTTCGTGCCCGCATTTGGGGCAGCTGCCCACCACAAAGCGGTCGGCCAAAAACTGTTGAGCCTCTTCATCATATAACTGTGCGGTCGTCTCTTCGATAAAATCACCCTGTTCGTACAGTTTTTTAAAAATTTCAGAAGCTGTTTCGTGATGTATTTTTGCCGAGGTCCGTGAGTAATTATCAAAGGTGATACCGAAATCTGAAAAAGACTGTTTTATGATGGTATGGTACTTATCGATAACACCTTGGGGGCTTATGCCTTCTTTTTTGGCCTTCATCGAGATGGCGACCCCATGCTCATCACTTCCGCAAACAAAGGCAACATCATTACCGGTCAAGCGTAAATAGCGGGCATAAATATCCGCCGGAACATAAACACCTGCCAAATGCCCAATATGAATAGGCCCATTGGTGTAGGGCAAAGCTGCGGTAATCGTATAACGGGAAGGTTTTTTTTGGTTTTGGACCATCAAATTCTGATTAAGTACCAAAAATAAAGATTTTAATCTAAATAATTCCCTGCCAGTAGGCAGGGTTTTCCATTTTACCTCTCCTTCGGAGAGGTCCTAACTGCCATTTTCGGCAGTTAGGGGTGAGGTTAAATTCGGAATGGTTAATACTGCGAACATAATGAAATCGGATACCTCCACAGCACAAAAAAGAAAGCCTTCGATAAACATTTGGAGCGTTAGATCGAAGGCTTTACAAAAAACGGGGGTAGATTAGGAGACGAAAAATCGTATCGGTTATCGTCAGTTTACCTGCCCGTACGACAGGCAGGTTTTCTACGCCACCATTACCGATTTACTCATTTTTTGGTTTTGAACATCAATGCGATAAATATATTTTCCGGTTGCCAAATGCTGGGGCATTCGTTCGCGTATGTTTATTTCGACCGAACCTTCAAGCATCATTTCATTAAAAACAGTACCCACCTTCTGACCCAGAATATTGAACAACTGAATGTCAACATGTGCGCTGAACGGCATTTCTAAATAAATATGTGGGTTTTCATCGGTAGGATAAAATGGTTTGTGCACTATGGCATTCAACAGTTCAGGATCGTAAGGGGTAGGTTCGGTAGGTTCTGGCTGTGTGGGCAAGGTTGGTGAACCATCATTATAGACTATGTCGGGAAAAGTGGTGCCGCTACAGTTGAACCCAAGATTGACGGGCGCATAAGGGTGATCCAACAAATGCTGTTCGACCAAGGGAGTGTCGACACATAGCCATTCTGCCAATACGGTGGCGTACAGATCTCTAAAATCCATAGTGTACTCAAGATTCCCTCTACCATCTGGGTCTTCCAAGGTTGGGTGCTCACCAACAAAGGCACTGCCATTTAAGCCTGATCCAAAAAACAGGGTGGGTGCCGCTTTACCATGGTCGGTACCGTTGGAACCGTTTTCAAAGATTCTTCTTCCGAATTCAGAGAAAGTCATGCTCAGTACCTTATCGTCTTGTTCGGTAAAAGCAATATCATCATAAAAATTATCGATGGCGACCGATAAATTGGTCATCAAGCGTTCGTGCGCCAAGGGTTGGTTGCCGTGGGTGTCAAAACCGCCCATAGAAATCATATATACCTTGGTGCCCAAATTGCCTTTTATCAAACGGGCCAAAACAGCCAATTGTCTGGCAAAATTATTATCTTGATACTCAACTTGGTTCTGTCCGCGCTCGTACGCATCATGAATAATACCCGAATATTCGTAGGTGGTATTTGCGACCCCTCTCAAAAACTTTAACTGATCGCCGTACATACAAGTATTGAACAGCGAATCATCAAGTCCGTATACAACACCCGATTCCGCAATTTCCTCCAGTTGATTTATATTGGAAGTTACAAAGGCATAGTTGGTTTCTTCTCCTTGAAAGACCAAATTGCCGAATTGCCCTACTTGTATCGCTGCCGGTGCTGCCGGTGGGTTTATCAAGTAGTCGGGGTAGGTGTTTTCAAAATGTCTTCCCATCCAACCTGTATTCAATCCGCTAAAACCTGTGGTGGCAAGATCGGTATTCGCAAAAATATCGGATCCCGTAAAATGTGATAGGCTCTGACCTTCATAACCAACACCGTGAACGGCCTTGAACTGACCTTCGTCCCACATGGGCTGTAAGGATTTCATGTAAGAAGGCACCCCATATTCATCGGTAAGTTTCAGCACCTTGCTTTCAGGTATGTAAATATTGGGCCTGGCATTGGCATAAGTGTCATACTGTTCTATGGGAATTACAGTGCTTAGACCGTCATTCCCCCCATTTAAACGGATTAGGATCAATATATTGTCGGTTTCGGCAGCTGCAATGGCAGCGGTCAACGGTGACGGTGCCGATGCGGTCAGAAAGTTGCTGCCCAACAGCATTGATCCAGAACCGGCAATGCCCAATGCTTGTAGAAACGAGCGTCTGCTCCATTCTTTATGCTCGGTATCGTGACCTTCGTGATCAAGGCCTTTAAAGGGTGTTTTATCGTGAATATCACACATAGTCGTAGGTTTATTTTAGTTGAAACTCTGGTTGTCTTACCAAGTATTGTAGTAGTAATTGTACCTGAAAAGGGGCTTGTGGCCAAATGGCCAAGGTCCATGATGCGGTGGCACCACCTTCGTAATAGGTCTCGTCAACATCGGCCCTGAAAATGGCGAACGCCTTTTCATATTCAGCTTCATTTAGTAGGCCTTTGGGTAACAAGAAATCAATGATAGGCCTTGCGATCAGGTCGGGGTTGTTACTTGTCAATCCATCAGTTCCCGTCAGTTCCAAAGCAAATGACCTGAACTGCTCATTGTCGTTTTCATAGAAGCCTTCCATTATTGATTCAATGGTCAACCACCTACCTATTAAAAAATTGGTGTTTATCCAACTTCGGTCTCTTTGCCAGCCGGCTACATCAACGGGGTCGAACAACCTTTGACTGAGCAGCCCGCTGTAATTGACCAAACTTGCCACAGTGGTATTGTCGTATGAAAAACTGGTTTCCTTTAAGACGTTGAAGTAAAAGTCAACTGGACTCTTAATGATTACCCCAATAGCCTCATCATCAAAAAAGTGCTCGCTTTTGAACAGTTGTGACAGCACAGGGGCAATCTCAAAATTGTTGGCAACAAAAGTAGTGGCCATACCGGTTATTATGGTCTGGGCATTTCCGGCATTATCTTTAGAATCAGGATGCACAAAAAACTCATATAATTTTCTACAGATAAATTCCGCTATCTCATTGGGTCTTTGATCGAACAGAATGTCGATTACATCGTCATAGCCCCAGTTTCCGGTCTGGCCAAGAATGGTCTTGCTTCCGGCATCATGTCGGTCAGCTCTAAAGGTGACGGCTTCACAGCCCAGTTCACCCCGCTCTACATAACCAGTTAACGCCCTTGCGGTTTCTATAATGTCTTCTTCGGTATACCCATTTCCTTCTCCCAGGGTGAAAAGTTCATAAAGTTCACGACCATAATTTTCGTTGGGGTTGTTGCCGTTGTTGAATACTCCATCCAAGTAATAGAGCATTGCACTGGTCAGACCAAATTCACTTACAAAGGTTTTGAGATTTCCAATTGCATTGCGCTGTAAACAGTTGACATATTCATACAGGAAGGCGTTACAATTATAAACATCCAATTCGGTAACAAAATGGTTGCTCCAAAAGAAACTCAACCGATCTCGAAGGTTGTTGTCCAGTAGTGAGTTGGCATATAGCAAGGCAAGTTCGTCTTCTTGGGCTCTTTGTATCTGTCTTCTTTGGTCATCATCTTCCGGGTAGTTACTGTTGTTCCAGTTTGCCCAAACGGGAGGGGGCAAAGGAGCCAGATTAAGAGCTTGGTTTATCAAGGTATCGATCAAAGCACCTGCATTTTGGCCCGTTGCGGCATTGATGGTCTGTACCGATGCGCTAAAACCGAGTCTTCGATATAGGTGCGCAACTTGTTGAGAGCTTAACGGTGCCGTATGCGGTGCCAAGCTTGAAGTGTTGCAATTAATAAAATATTCCATAGTCAATCTGGGCGTTAAATATAAATTCGTTCATAGTACTTGGGGCAACTATTTTTATTGGGAACAATTATTCTAACGAAATGAAATAGATGGTTCGTATAGAAATCATCGTATTTTCGTTGTACTGCTCATTTATTTACGTCGATACGAGCAGCTTAGACGTTTAACAGCATGTAAATTCGATGAAATGCACAAGTTGGATAAGGTATTTTGATTGTTTATGGGGAAACATAACGAATTTGGAAAGGAGGGAGAGAAAATCGCAACTGATTTTTTGATAAAAAAAGGCTATAAGATCTGTTACAAAAATTATCGCTACCTGAAGTCGGAAATAGATATCATTGCCCAAAAAGAGGATATTTTGGCGATTGTTGAGGTGCGTGCCCGAAGTAATGATCAGATCATACCTATTGCCGATACAATTACCAAAAAGAAGATCAAGCTGTTGGTTATGGGTGCCGATCACTACGTTACCGAGAACGATTTAGATATTGAAGTGAGGTTTGATATTATTACTATTCTTAAAAATAGTAAGATTTTCAAAATCGAGCATTTAGAAAGTGCGTTCTATCATTTTTGATGATTTGTTTTACCTGTAACAATTTGTTATATTTGCATTCGTAATTGAATTGTAAATGAAAACCATTTCTTCTGTAGTTGAGCAGTATATCAAGAAAAAGCCTTTCCTGCAAAGTGCTTTGGCCCAGGGCATCATCAACCTGACATCGCTATCAAGGATCGTTAAGCCAGAAATAGAGGAAGAACTTGGCAAGGACATTCGTAATGGTGCCATAGTTATGGCCTTAAAGCGATTGTCTGATGATATGGAGTTCAGGGCAACCCACAAGATCATCAAAGTATTGAAGAACATTGGGGAAATTACAGTGCGCTCTTCCTTGACCGATTATACTTTTTTGACCTCTGATACCATTTTGACCCAGCAGGCAAAACTCTTGGAAGCCATAAACACCAATCAAGATGTTTTTTACACCTCTTCAAGAGGGGTGAACGAGATCAATATCGTTATCAGTAACGTAATGGATCAGACCGTTGAAGAGTTGTTCGAAGCTGAAAGACGCACCCAAAAGGCTGAGGAACTTTCTTCGATTACCGTAAAACTACCCGCAGAGAATGTATCGGTTCCTGGAATTTATTATTTTATTTTTCAACGTTTGGCTTGGGAAGGTATTGTGCTGTACGAAGTAATCTCAACCACAAACGAGTTTACCATTTTGGTCGATGATGCCCAGGTTGATATTGCTTTTAAGACGATTAAAGATCTGAAGACTTTATAGCATTCGCAAGCGCAAAGCATGTAGTGATCGGTTAAATTGACGACCTACTTTTCTAAAAACTCCACAACCTCTTTATCACTTTCAGGTTTGGCAATAATACGTTTATCACTATCTAAAATAATGTAAGTAGGGGTGGCGTGAATGTCATATAGTTTTGCGTAGTCACTCTCCCATTTGCCAAGAGCGATGGCGTGTTCGAATCCATCTAGTTTACCGGTTTCTTTTTCCCAGTTAATCTCATCTTCCTCAAGGCCTATCGCAATTACTTTTACTTTGGGGTTTTGCTTAAATTTTTTGTTTAATGCGGGTAGTTCTTTGAGGCAATGCCCGCAGTTACTGCTCCAAAAGACCAGTACATAATTTTCAGCATTGGTCAAATTACTCAATTTTTCGAGAGACGCTCCATTTTCCCATGTGATTTCTGGCGCTACAGCTCCTATGCGCAGGCGGTTGTGAATTTCTATCTTGTAGATTATTTCTTGATTGGCTGTTTTGTCGGCCAGCGTTTTTAAATAAGAAGCATATACAAAATCAGAGACTTCGTTATAGCCATTTGCCGAAGCCTGTGACCATAGTGTATAAAACAGGTGAAACCTGTAGTTATCTGAAACACCTTGAACTTGTTTGCTGGCTGTTCTCACATTGTCTTGCATTGCCTTTTCGCTTTCTTGTTGGGTCATTCGGGTTAATGGCAGTGCGGTAAAAACATAGTTGGTGATTTTATCGGTCAAGAAACCCGAGGCCTGAAGAATAGGGTCGCTAAAATTCAAACCTTTGAAATAGTTTTCCTTTTTATGGGCTACATAATCTTGAATGGATTCATAATTAGAAGGTATATAAGTTTTGTTAGCCGTGATAAATGTATTGGCAAGTAGCCCCTTGGTTTTTTCCTCAAAAGAACTTTGAACGTTTTTATATGTATTCACAATCTCTTGAAACTCGTTTACTTCAGCACTGACGCTGGTATAATAACTGATCAGATTTTTTTCTGCAGCGTTGATTTCCCTAAAATAGGAGTTCAAAAAAATGTTCTCTTTGGAAGTTGTAAAGTGCACCCCTTCTGCTGTTGTAAAAGTCAATTCGATAGCTTCTTTTCCGTTGTAAATGACATCAAAATAAAACTCTTCTTGAGGTACTGCATAAACCAAGCGATAGTTGCCCGGGAGTGCATTTTCGGGAAGCTTCAAAGTAAACACCCCTTTGTCAATTGATGTGTCTGCGACATAAACCTGAGTCCCCGGTTTTAACCGATAGGCAATGAGCCAACTATAATCTTCGGCCGGAGAGAAAGTGCCTGAAATAGTGTGTTGGGCGGTTAGCATAAAGCCCATTAAGAAAATGAGGAGGATTATTGGTTTTTTCATATACCGAATTAGTTCAAAAATCGCTCCAAATATACGTTAAGTTATAGATTCAAGTCTTTTTTCAAAAGGGCGTAATACCTCAAGCGCTTTATAAACAGAGGCGACCCCATCAAAAACAAGAAGTAATCGGAGGCCGTTTCTGGTCTGTTTTTCTTTCATGGTACAGCTTTTTGAATGGCTTTGTACAAATTGAACGACCTTTGCAAAAACCGGACTCTGGTAAAAATCAGATTGCTGGTCGGCAATGAAATACCCGATCAACTTCCCTCTTTTCATGACCACTTTTTCAAGCCCGATGCCATTGGCGATCCATTTGATACGGACCGAGTTTAACAGATCATCCACTTCTGCTGGCAATTCCCCAAAGCGATCTACGAGTTCTGCTTCGTACTTTTGCAGCCCTTCCTCTTCTTTTACCTGATTGAGTTCGGTGTACAGGTTTAGACGTTCGCTAACGTTGTTGACGTAGTCATCAGGAAAGAGTAGTTCAAAATCGGTATCTAACTGTGTTTCTTTGACGAACACTTTGTTCTGGTGGCCCTCGACCTCTTCGTACAATTCTTTGAATTCGTTTTCTTTGAGTTCATCAATGGCCTCTGCCAGTATTTTTTGATAGGCACCAAAACCTATTTCATTGATGAACCCACTTTGTTCGCCGCCCAAAAGATCACCTGCCCCGCGTATTTCAAGATCTTTCATGGCAATATTAAAGCCACTGCCCAGCTCTGTAAATTGCTCCAAGGCCTGAATGCGTTTTTGGGCATCAGTGGTCATAGCCTCATAGGGCGGGGTGATAAAATAACAGAACGCCTTTTTATTGCTTCTACCCACACGGCCACGCATTTGATGAAGGTCGCTGAGCCCAAAATTATTGGCGTTGTTGATAAAAATGGTGTTGGCGTTGGCCACGTCCAATCCGTTTTCAACAATAGTGGTGGATACCAGTACATCAAATTCACCGTTCATAAAAGCCAGCATAAGGGCTTCCAGTTTTTTGCCCTCCAATCGGCCATGGCCGATTCCTATTTTGGCATCGGGCACCAGACGTTGCACCATGCCTGCCACTTCTTTGATGTTTTCAATTCTGTTATGAATGAAAAACACCTGTCCGCCACGTTGAACCTCATAAGAGACAGCGTCTCTGATAATTTCTTCGCTAAAGCGGATGACCCTACTTTCAATAGGGTACCGATTGGGTGGCGCCGTATTTATCACCGAAAGATCTCGGGCCGCCATCAAACTGAACTGTAAGGTCCTCGGAATCGGTGTGGCCGTCAAGGTCAATACATCTACGTTTTCTTTGATGGCTTTCAGTTTGTCCTTGACCGCTACCCCGAATTTTTGTTCTTCATCAACGATCAATAGCCCAAGGTCTTTGAACTTTACATTTTTGTTGACGAGCTGATGGGTGCCTATGATAATATCAATTTTGCCCGCTTCCAGTTTTTCCAAGGTTTCACGGCGTTCTTTGGTCGTGCGAAAACGGTTAAGGTAGTCAACGGTTACCGGCATTTCTTTAAGGCGTTCTTTAAAAGTTCTGTTGTGCTGGAACGCCAGTATGGTTGTTGGCACCAAAACGGCAACCTGCTTGCCATTGGCTACTGCCTTGAAAGCGGCCCTGATGGCAACCTCGGTTTTTCCGAAGCCAACATCGCCACAGATCAATCGGTCCATGGGGCGCTCGCTTTCCATATCCCTTTTGACATCTTCGGTCGCCTTGCTTTGGTCAGGGGTGTCTTCATAAATGAACGAGGCCTCAAGCTCGTGCTGTAGGTAACTGTCAGGGTCGTATCTAAATCCCTTTTCAAGCCTTCGTTTTGCATATACCTTTATCAGGTCAAAAGCGATTTCTTTGACCCTTGCCTTTGTTTTTTGCTTTACTTTTTTCCAAGCGGCAGAGCCCAATTTGTATATCTTGGGCACGGCCCCGTCCTTGCCATTGAATTTAGATATTTTATGCAGCGAGTGAATGCTGACATAAAGAATATCACGGTCGCCGTACATTAGTTTAATGGCTTCCTGTTTTCTGCCTTCGACATCTATTTTCTGAAGTCCGCCAAACTTACCGATACCATGGTCGATATGGGTCACATAGTCACCAACCTCAAGTTTGTTGAGTTCTTTGAGGGTGATTGCCTGCTTTTTCGCATAACCGTTTTTAAGATGGAATTTATGGTAACGCTCAAAAATCTGATGGTCGGTATAACAGGCGATTTTAAGATCGTCATCGATAAAGCCCTGATGTAATGAGTATACAATGGTTTTATAGTGGACGAGGCCATCATCTTTATCTTGACCATCATTGGTGCTGGCCTCAAAAATGTCATGAAAACGTTTGGCCTGTTGATCGGTAGCACAAAAAATATAATTGGTGTACCCTTTTTTATGATTGTCTTTGAGGTTTTCGATAAGTAGATCGAATTTTTTGTTGAACGAGGGTTGGGGTTTGGTCCGGAACATTATTTCGGTCTCCGTTGACCCTTGTATTTTGTGAGAGGCTGACCTTATCAGACTGCTCTTAGGTGAGTTGCTGAACTCGATGAGCGCAAAACCCTTTAACTGATCGCTAAACTGGCCGCTATTGAGAAAAAGGTCTTCTGGCTTAGAATGCTTTATCTCTTGGTTCAATTTTGAAAAGACTTCTTTTGCCTTCCCGAAGAAATGATCCAACCGATCATATAGCAGTGCTGTGTTTTTAGTAAAGACAATGGTATTCGAATCGATATACTTCAAAAACCCTTCTCTTTTTTCCTTCAAAAATTTATTGGCGACATTCGGTATGATGCTTATTCTCTTGACCTTTTCGATGGACAATTGGGTTTCTACATCAAATGTTCTGATGCTATCGACCTCATCGCCAAAAAATTCGATGCGATAGGGCTCATCAGATGAAAAAGAAAAGACATCAACAATACCGCCACGAACGGAAAACTCTCCGGGTTCTGAAACAAAATCGACCCGTTTGAATTGGTATTCGAAGAGTACCTCGTTCAAAAAGGCCAATGATAGCGAATCATCTTGCTTGATTTTCAAGGTGTTTTTATCAAGCTCTTTTCGGGTAATGACCTTTTCAAAAAGCGCATCGGCGTAAGTAACGATCACCGCAGGTTTTTTTTGCGAATTGATACGGTTCAGAACCTCGGCACGAAGCAGCACATTGGCATTGTCGGCCTCTTCGATCTGATAAGGTCTACGATAGCTGCTCGGATAGAAGAGAACATCGTTTTCCCCGATAAGCTGCTCTAGGTCGTTCAAATGGTATGCCGCTTCTTCCTTGTCGCTGAAAACCAGTAAAAATGTTTTTTCAGCCGTGCCAAATACATTTGAAACCATAAAGGACAATGATGATCCGATCAGTCCTGATACAGCAGATCTAAGAGGGTCTGAAGGGCTCGAAAGGGCAATGGCCGACCTCAGTTTTCGTACTTGCGAAGACTGTGCGAACAGTTGTTGTATTTTAGAATGGGTCAACCGTTAAAATTTGTGCAAAGATAGGGGGTAACGCATATTGCCACAATAGTAAGGTGCGCTTTTTTATAGGGGCGGTTACTTACATTGGATTTTTTGCTTTTGGCAAATGGTCACCAAAATATTGAAAAACGATTTATCGATACGGCTATGACCGATCAGAAATCAGATTCAAGGCGTATTGGTTTTCAATAAGTTGAATACATTTAGAGACTGTTTAAGATTTTAAACCTGCCTGTCCGGCAGGCCTAAAGGTCAAAGGTCTAACATCCAATATCTAACGTCTATTGATTGTCGCCAAGTTAATAACAAAAACAAAATTGGAGGGAAAATAAGCTATAAGCCCGAAAAAAATTATATTTGCCTTGAAAAAACAATGAAGTATGCCATTTTTAGATTTGTTCGATAGTGGGTTTCGAAAAAGAAACCAAGGCCATTTTGCGGCTATAGTGCGTGTAGCCATGAGTGATGGTGTGATTACTGATGAGGAAAAGGCTTTTTTGGATCGTTTGGCGGAAAGGCTTGATATTTCCGCTACTGATTATAAAAAGATATTAAAGGACTATATGACGCACCCCGTGAATCCTCCCAGCAACTATACCGATCGGTTAGAGCGTTTGTACGATCTTTCGCGAATGGTGTACGCAGATGACCATTTAGGGGAACGACAGGTCGATATTTTGGAACGTTTAGCGGTTGGGCTTGGCTTTTCTACAGAAAACGTGTCTTATGTAGTCGATAAAGCGCTTAAATTGGTTGATAACGGTGTTGGTTCCGACCGTTTCGTAGAAGAGGTAAAGAACATGAACCGATAGGTCTTGAAATTTTCATGAACAAAAAAAGAGTGTAGATTCTCTCTCTCTCTCTCTCTCTCTCTCTCTCTCTCTCTCTCTTGGTTCATAAACCCCTCGGGTTTTTCCACCATTTTTGAACTTCCGCAAAAGAAGGGTGCTCTTTCGTGCAGTTCGGTAGGTTGAATGTCCATAATACGTTGATGCCCGTCACTTGCCCTGTTTGGCAATAAAGGCCATGGGGTTGCATTCATAGGGCAAACGTAGTTTTCCGTTAGTGGCCTTACTGCTTTTTGGGTAGATGTAAATGCCCCCCTTTATCATATTTCGATGAAAGTCAGAGACCAAAGAACCAATGTACCGTGAAGTATAGGACCTGTCGCCTTCCTCTTTTTGGCAATATTTGAGAGTCTTTCACGCCCTGTGGAAAATGGTTGTAGTTGCCTTCGTTGATTGAATATATGTTTCCGGTTTTGGGAAACCGCATATTGGGGCGCACGAGGTAAAAGGTGCCTATGGCCGGGTTCAGGGTGAATCCGTTTACGCCATCTCCGGTGGTATGCACCAACATGGTTGATGTATCGTAAAAATCTTTGTGCTATTACATAATATTGTAGATCTATTGCTACAATCACTAATGCAAAAGGTTAAAAACGGAATCCAAAACTAACACTGGCCCTAACTTCAATAGGTTCTAAATAATCATCTAAACCTCCTAGGTTTCTAGCAATTTCCCCATTGATGCCCAAGGTAAACTTGTCGTTAAATAACCACTTATGTCCTAAGCCAAAACCCGCAGAAAAACCATCGATATCATATTTAAAGTTTCCTCCCTGATTGCCTTGACCATAATAGTAACCATTAACAGTGATTTCACCTGTTCTTAATTTTATCTGTGGATAAAATAAAAACCCGGCATGGTCTTTATTTTTAGAAAAATAGATAATATACGATGCTTTAAGAGTAAATGTATTATTATTATCCATATAACCAACATCATAATAACCGTAAGTATCAAACAGTGTGGCACTAATTGCAAATGATTGGTTATTTTTCAGTAAACGTTCATAGTTCACATTAAAAGAACCCGCTACAACTAGATCTAAAAGGTTTGTGGTTATTTCATTTTTTTTAGGAGATTTTTCAGATTCTTGCTGCGAGAATGATATAAATGAAACTAAAAGGACCAATACTAAAAGTGATCTTTTCATGTGTTTGAATTTTTGCGTTTATAAAATATTTTGTGATTCAGTATGTTGCATTATTTTAAATTTTTGGATCAAGCCTAATAATTCGTCTTGAATATTGTATTTTATAATTAATCGATAATCAGTAAAACTAAACTACCATCGGCTAAAGATCGATGGGTTTGATTTCGCCCCCGCTAAATGACGAAGTCGGGCAGGCTCGCCTGCCGGACAGGCAGGTAAAGGCGAGCCCCCCCAGAATGATACATTAAAATCCTCACTCTATTTTTTAGTAATTAGGAACAAATAGGCAATAAATTACCAAAAACCATACCAAATATTAATGACGCGATTTATTGACTATGGTTGCGTGTAGGAACAGCATTTATTCCCACCAGTGGGTTTAATACTCCGACGCTTGCGTCGAAATGCAAAACCTGCCCGTCCGGCAGGCGGGGGTATTTTCCTTTTTCATGCCTCGTTGGGGCTTGCCCCGTTATTCATGGATGTTCTATTCCAAAGCCAAACTATACTCATGGCACATGAAAAATCGAAGAATTTAGGATACGGATTTTAGTTTCTAACAAGGCACGACATAGCGGTAGCTACGGTTAATGATTTTAACGCCGCCCGCCCGCCCGTGCCCCTGGGGTTTAGCTTTTTACTAAAATGAACGGTTAACCATCTAAACCCATAAACTCCTCGGCCTTTTCCACCATTTTTGAGCTTCCGCAAAAGAAAGGTACCCTTTCATGAAGTTCGGTCGGTAGAATGTCCATAATACGCTGATGCCCGTCGCTTGCTTTTCCATTTGCCTGTTCGGCAATAAATGCCATGGGGTTGCACTCATAGAGCAAGCGCAGCTTGCCATTTGTAGCCCGATTACTTTTCGGGTAGATGTAAATACCCCCTTTTATCATATTTCGATGAAAATCTGAGACCAATGAACCAATATACCTTGCCGTATAGGGTCGGTCTCCTTCTTCTTTTTGGCAATATTTGAGATAATCTTTCACCCCTTGATGAAAATGGTTGTAGTTGCCTTCGTTGATCGAATATATGTTTCCGGTTTTGGGAAACCGCATATTAGGGTGCGAGAGGTAAAAGGTGCCTATGGCCGGGTTCAATGTGAATCCATTTACGCCATCTCCTGTAGTATAGACAAGCATGGTAGAAGTGCCATAAACAATGTAACCGGCCGCAATCTGCTTGTTGCCCG
>JAJRSY010000287.1 GCA_024278565.1 Bacteroidota bacterium | reverse complement strand
TCATAGGTGTCGAGAAACGGTTCCCTCCCTTCGGGGGAGGGTTAGCCTGCCTGCCGGACAGGCAGGGGTGGGGACGGCTCCAAAGTGAAACTGTCCAGATCTGTTCGGTTTAGGGAAATTTGTCGTGCACCCATCGGAGACCATCCTATCGATAAACTAAAAAAAAATCAGTATGTTAGTTCCTCCATTTCCGTTCGACTTAAATCAAAACAATAACAATTAAAATGTTGGTCAAGGTATTCTTTTTTATGACGGTGCTGCTAGCGTTCGGTAATCCTTCCGACGCTAAAAGCAACTACCATAGGGCCTATTATGAGACGGGAACGACAAAATATGAAGGCTGGTTGAAACAGGGCATTAAAACCGGTTTCTGGATATTTTACCATAAAAACGGAGCCGTTTCCAAAAAGGGGTACTACAAAAACGGAAAAAGAATAAAGTACTGGTATTTTTACGGTCAAAACGGCCTGCGGTCAAAAGAGGGCCATTATGAAAACGGCAGAAAGGCGAATTGGTGGCTTTACTATGGCACAAAAGGTCGAATAAAGCGTAAGTGCCAACTTCGAGCTGGTGTCAAAAACGGGTATTGCCTACAATATAAGAACCAACAACTGACTTCTGCCGAAAAATATCAAAACGGAAAAAAAACAAAGGAATGGTTCAGTTTCAGTAGTTTTAGGCGCGAAAACAATATTTCCGATTTAAAGTAAATGATCCACATCAAAGTCATCATTCCCGCGTTTAACGAGGCAGATTCCATTGCGCACGTAATCAAAGAGCTTCCCGATACCGTTTCTGAAGTCATAGTCGTCAACAATAATTCTACTGATGAAACCGTACAGAATGCCCAAAACGCAGGCGCTACCGTCTTAACAGAAAATAGAAAAGGCTACGGCTATGCCTGTCTTTGTGGCATGGCCTATGTTGCCAAACAATGCGAAACACCCGATATTATCGTATTTATTGACGGAGACTACTCTGACTATCCTGAAGAACTTTCGAAAATAGTAGCCCCTATTATAGATAATGACATTGATTTTGCAATAGGTGCCCGTGTCAAGAGACTACGAGAAGAAGGCAGCATGACCCCCCAACAGATATTCGGCAATTGGCTGGCGACTTTTTTAATGAAATTGTTCTTTAGGGCAACATTTACCGACCTTGGACCGTTTAGAGCTATAAAATACGATAAACTTTTAGCGTTAGAGATGCAAGACAAGACCTACGGCTGGACTGTGGAGATGCAGCTAAAGGTACTTAAAAAGGAGTTTTCATATACCGAAGTACCAGTACGTTACAAAAAGAGAATAGGCATCTCAAAAGTGTCGGGTACGGTAAAAGGCAGTATATTTGCAGGCATAAAAATTCTTGGTTGGATTTTTAAATACAGTATCAAATAATATGGGGTTGACAATCGCTTACATCGTTATCGCAGTTTACAGTATTGCGCTATTATTGATATTCTTCTATAGCCTTGCGCAATTGAACCTTTTGGTCAACTACTTGGGCCATAAGCGTCAAAATAAAACAGCACCCAAGTTCAACCTATTGGATCCTAAAGAAATTCCGTATGTGACCATACAGCTTCCCGTATACAACGAGGAGTATGTTATGGAGCGCTTATTGGAGAATATCGCCAAAATAGAATACCCCAAGAGCAAACTTGAAATTCAGGTACTGGACGATTCTACAGACGATTCTGTAATCGATACCGAAAAATGGATAAAAGAACTTCAAAAAACGGGGCTTGATATTCAACACATATGCCGTGATAACCGTCAGGGTTATAAGGCAGGTGCCCTCAAAGATGGATTGGAAACTGCAAAAGGTGAGTTTATCGCTATTTTTGATGCTGACTTTTTACCAGATAGCGATTGGCTGAAAAAGACGGTAATCTATTTTAAAGATTCTGAAATAGGCGTTGTACAAACCCGATGGGGACATATCAATAGAGATTACTCGACACTAACACGAATTCAGGCTTTTGCCTTAGATGCGCATTTTACCCTTGAACAAGTCGGTAGAAATGCCAAAGGCCATTTTATCAACTTTAACGGTACCGCCGGCATCTGGCGCAAAGAATGTATTCTCGATGCTGGAAACTGGGAAGGTGATACCCTTACCGAAGATCTTGATCTGAGTTACCGTGCCCAATTGAAAAATTGGAAATTCAAGTATTTGGAAGATGTTGAGACCCCTGCAGAGCTTCCAGTAGTTATGAGCGCAGCCCGTTCGCAACAGTTTCGTTGGAACAAGGGTGGTGCCGAAAATTTTAGAAAAACGGTTTTAAATGTCGTAACCGCAAAGAATATCCCCTTTAAAACCAAATTTCATGGGGTCATGCATTTATTGAACAGTTCAATGTTCTTATGCGTTTTTCTGGTTGCTTTGTTAAGCATTCCTACCATGTACATCAAGAATGTATACGTACATCTTGATTGGGTATTCGATGCACTTAGCTTCTTTATTCTGAGTACCATAATCCTTTTTGTTTGTTACTGGTTTACCTATAAAAGTATTCAGGGCAGCGGTTTTGATAATTTCGTGAACTACGTTAAGATTTTCTTTACGTTTTTCTCGGTCGCCCTCGGTTTTTCACTGCACAATTCGCTAGCGGTTATCGAAGGCCATATGGGCAAACGAAGTGAGTTTGTCAGAACTCCAAAGTTCAACCTTAACAACCTGACTGATACTTGGAAAGGCAATAAGTACCTCACCAAAAAACTATCGCCGAACATGATCCTGGAGTTTGGTCTGATGGTTTATTTCCTTTTTGGAATGTACAGCGCAATTCCCCTAAATGATTTCGGACTCTTCCCTTTTCACCTTATGTTGTTTGTTGGTTTTGGGTTTGTGTTCTTCAAGTCGTTGACGGCCAGGGTATAGAATATTTTCCATTAATAGGCACAAAAGGCCAAAAAGACTTTAGTGCCCTTCTCTTGCCCAAGTTTTGGCTTTGGCCAATATCTCCCTCAAATACCCTAATTTAGTCCTGTTGTAAAATGCGACTAAAAAAATGCCAAATAACCTAACCACTTACATTAAACTTCATAAATATTCGATCTTACTGACAGCGTTGGGTATGGCATGCTACTACACCTTCGCACACCACTTACAGCGTACCGAATTCATTAAGCTACTTGTTCTTTTCGCAGGCTTGTTCTTTATAAGCTTCAAACTGATCCAGTTTGAAAAATGGAATTTTAAGTTTCTTTTGGTGGTCGGCATCCTTTTTAGAGCCGTGTTTCTGTTTGTTGAACCCAATCTCTCACAAGACTTTTATCGTTTTATATGGGATGGAGAATTGGTACGCAATTTTATCAATCCGTATTTACATATACCCAACTCACTCATTGAACAACAAGACTTGGTTATTGCCAACGCCCAAGAACTGTACAATGGTATGGGAAGTTTAAGTGCCAAACATTATAGCAATTACCCGCCACTAAACCAATTTCTCTTTGCAGTTGCAGCCGTATTCGGCGGAAAAACCATTATGGGTTCGGTAGTGGTCATGCGCCTGATAATTATCATTGCAGATGTGGGCATCGTGTACTTCGGAAGAAAACTTCTTAGAAAGCTGAACAAATCAACACACCTGATATTCTGGTATTTTCTAAACCCTTTGGTCATTATCGAGTTAACGGGAAACCTTCATTTTGAAGGTGTAATGCTCTTCTTTTTCGTTTGCGCCATTTACCTACTATCCATTGATCGCTGGAAATGGGCCGGGATCATATACGCCCTGTCAATTTCAATAAAACTTGTGCCCTTACTATTTTTGCCCCTGTTTCTCAAGCATTTTAACCTTAAGAGAAGTATGTTGTTCTATTTGATCGTTGGGGGCAGCTCACTTCTACTGATCGCCCCGTTTTATTCATCAGTGTTTATAGCCAACTATTCAAAAACGGTAGGCTTATGGTTCTCTAATTTTGAGTTCAATGCGGGGCTGTACAATGGTATCAAACACATAGCCATTCAATTCGAAGCCAAACCCTGGGAACTCATCAAAGCATACGGTAAAATAACACCTATTGTCACCATACTGTTTATTTTGTTGGTCAGCATTCTGAGAAAGAATCAAAACCTTGGTGTTCTTTTAAGTTCTATGCTTTACATAGTGACTTTTTACTATTTCTTGGCGACGACCGTACACCCTTGGTATATTATTTTCTTGCTGGTATTGGCCATATTCACTGAATACCGATTCGCCCTATTATGGTCAGCAGTTGTTGTTTTGAGCTATTTTGCCTATTCAAATAGTGATTTTAAAGAACATCTTGGGTTACTTAGTATTGAATATATAGTAGTATTTGGGTTTTTGGCCTATGAAATCATCAGGCGAAATGCCCAAAAACCGTTATTTTGTAAAAAATAAACACTCTTTATAGATCAATTCAATTTAATTTGTACATTTGA
>JAJRSY010000286.1 GCA_024278565.1 Bacteroidota bacterium | reverse complement strand
ATTTTTGTAAATTTTAGTGCACTTTTACGAACAGTTATCAAAACAATGTCATGAAGAAAATAGGTGTAGTGTTTTTAATTGTGTTCGCCCTGGGCTGTAAAGAACAGGCTGTCAAGAAATCATCAGCACAGGAAATCGTGGATCAGAGCATCGCTGTAAGTGGGGGTGAACTCTATAAAACGAGTACTGTATCTTTTGATTTTAGGGGACGAACCTATACCTCTGGAGAAGAAGGAAAGCAGATGGTCTTAAAGAGAACCCTCAAAAACGACACCCTTCATTTGGTCGATGTAAGGTCGCCAAAAGGGTTCCAACGTTTTGAAAATGGAAATTTGACCATCCTTTCAGATTCGTTATCGAATATATATGCCAATTCGGTAAATTCAGTTCATTATTTTGCGCAGCTCCCGTATGGGCTGAACGATCCAGCGGTACATAAGGAGTTGTTGGGAGAGATAGAGATAAAAGGTAGGGCCTATTACAAAATCAAAGTGACCTTTGACCAAAAAGGGGGTGGTGATGATTTTGATGATACGTATGTGTACTGGTTCAACAAAAAGACAATGAAACCTGACTATCTGGCCTACGAGTTCCATGTCAATGGCGGGGGAATGCGTTTTAGGCAGGCCTATAACGAAAGATATGTGAGCGGAATACGATTTGTCGATTATAAGAACCTCAAACCGATTGATTCAACAGCACAGATCTTAGATATTGATAGTCTGTTTATTAACAATAAACTGCAATTGCTCTCAAAAATCGAACTGAACGCTATTCGCGTTCGTCTGGGCAATTACAATTAATGTGCAATTGCTGTGAAATAGGAGTGCCATTTACAATTCGAACAACAAAAAGGCTGCCGTTGTCATCCTCCTCCATCTCGTAGTATTTCTCTTCCCCAATCAGGCTATTGACAAAATCTGGGGTGGTATTGCTATGGCCCACGACCAAAACGGTTTTATTGAGGTTATCGATTTTAAATTGCTCGACATCCATGATTTCAGGATCGTAGTATTCGACATCAATATCCTTTTTTACAGATATAGGGGCAGCGGTCATGGCCGTTCTCGAATAATCGGTGCTGTAAATGATATCAAGTTCTACATCTTTCAATATCTCGGCCCAATGCATGGCTCTACCGAGGCCGTCTTGATTTAATTCTGGATCTGCGTTTTCAGGATCTCCCCTTTCCTTTTCCGCATGGCGGATAAAATAAAAAGTTGAAATACCGATATCGGTCGGGGTTTCTGTAGCTGCTTTTGGTTCTTCTTTACATGATATAAAACCCATTAATAAAAAAAATACCAGTGCTGCTTTTAGCTGTGTCATAGTTTGTTGTTGGAATTGTTGAAAACTTTCCTTTTATTGTTAACTAAAATTATGGCAAGTTAGTATGCAAAACTAGTGATTTTTTGTCTTTTTGTATATGACCAAACAAGCCGCCCTGATTTCTATTTTCCTGATTGTTTTTATTGGCAGAGCGCAAGACGTATCGCTACCTGCCGATTTGAGGCAACATACACTTACCCAGTACAATTCGAGCTTGTTCAACCCTACATTTTCTTTGGATCGCAATAACCCGGAGTCAATTGCCTTTTGGACCCGCTGGCAGTGGCAGAACATCGATACGGATCCCACCACCTTGTTTTTGAACTATACAAGAAATTTGGACGATAGGTCAGCGGCAGGGGTCGGTTTTTTTCAACATAATACGGGTATTTATTTCAATACGGGAGGGGCTATCAATTATGCGTATGCGATAGAATTCAACCCTTTGGTCAAACTTTCTGTGGGCGCAAACCTGTTCGGGTTCGTACAACAGTTGGCAGACGGCCGTTTTCAGACAGAGCCCATACCCGGACTCCCACAGCCCCAAGCTACAGATGATTTTATTTTACAATTGGCACCGGGAATAAATTTAGAGGTGGAGAATTTTTCGTTCAGTATGGCATCCGAGAACCTCTTCGATTACAATTTTGGTGATAAAGAAAGCAATACAGCCACTTCAGATAAGATTTTTATGGGAATGGTTTCTTATGATTTTCCCGTTATGGTTTCTGATTCCACGGCTTATATTAGACCTTCACTTTATTTGAGAACGATACCTGAACAGGGAAATCAAATCGGGATCAACGCCCTGTTCAGCACCCAAAAATACTGGGGGCAGTTAGGGTACAATAATTTTTACGGAATTTCGGTGGGTGCGGGAGGAACCGTACTAAATAGATTTTCGCTCGGTGCTTTGGTCGAATTCGGTACAAGTGGATCGTTGAATTCAAAGGACCCTTCCTTTGAGATCGTTGCTTCTTACTTTTTAGGAAAACCCGAAGAGCGTAGAAGGCCCGTGGTCAATATTTTTGATACTGATGAGGTTGTGTTATTGGGTCAAGAAAGTACCGATGAAAAAATCGAACAAGAAAAGAAAACCCAAAAATTGACTATCCAAGAAAAGGCTTTGGCCAAAGAACGCCGAAAAGACTCCATATCAACGATAAAGAGAGAGAAAAAGGCTCTAGCTATACAGGATAAATTGGACAAGGAGCAAGATAAAATTGCTGCCAAGGAAGCTAAAAAGGAAGCGGCAGTTGCAGATGCGGGGAAGCTGAAGGAGCAGCAGCGAATAGATGGCCTCAATAAAGAGAAAGAATATGCCCAAGCACTAGCTAAGGCCAAGGAGCTCGAGCAGCAGAGAAAACTCGATTCAGTGAATGAGGCTAAAAAAGAAGAGGCTTTGGCTGCCGCTGCACAAAAAGAAAAAGTGCAGCAACGATTAGATTCAATCCGTACAGCCAAGGCCACAGCGGCCAAGGTCTTGGCAGAAGAGAAAGTAGTGGAAGAAGAAAAGTTGGCGCAAGAAGAAACAGAACCTAGTGTCAAGCCGAAAGCAGGTGAGAAGTATGAAGAAGTCGCTAGCGAAGACGGTCTTGAACCCGGCTTTTACTTGATCGCCAATGTCTTCGGCACCAAGAAATACTTTGTGGCCTTTATGAAAGACCTTACCGGTAAAGGCATGAAGCCTGGTTCGTTCTTGAGAAGTAAGAACAATTACAACTACGCCTATTTGAAACGTTATAACACCATGGGCGAGGCCAGAAAAGCAAGGGATAGCAAGTTCAATGGAAAATATTCAGGTAAAACGTGGATATTCAGGGTGGTAGGCAAATAACCGGCTCTAGTTTAAAATAGCTATTACATTCGCATTACCTAATTTTAAAGGCTTCGGGGTTACTCGATGTTAAAAATCACATCCAATAAAACAGAACAATCGACTTTGTTTACAAATATCAACGCTAAATTAAACTAGAGCCAAATAACCTGCAAGTGAACCAGTTGTAAATTATTTTTGCAGTTCATTTTTCATTAGTAATTCTAGATAAGCTACCGTATTCATCAAATATTTTCGATCTTGGGTCATCGTGAACATCGCCACCGCACCTTGAAGCATGGTATACAATTGTTTCGCAAATTGGAGCGGAGTGACCGGAAGATGTAGTTCATTATTGTTCACACCGTTTTCGAGTACCAATGCTATTTTTCCCTCAATGGTTCGAATGGTTTCACTTACCGCTGCGGTCAAAAACTTGTTGTTGTGACGTGCGTCCACCCCAACATTCAAGATGGGACAGCCACCAATTTCAATGGTAAGAATATCGTAACTTCGATAGAATTTGGTGAGTGCAAACAGTTTTTCTAAAGATGTACCTGGGGTGCTCAATTTTTCATCCAATATTTCAAGCAAACACTTGCTGTTATATTCAAAGGCGGCTAGCGCAAGGGCTTCCTTGTTCTCGAAATTGCCATAAAGTGCTCCCTTGGTAAGGCCTGTAGCTTCTGTGAGGTCGCTCATACTGGTGCCAATATAGCCATGTTTGCTAAAAACGGGAGCAACCGTTTCAATAATATAGGCAGTCGTTCTTTGGGCTTTGGTTGACATCGTATACAAACAATTTTGCACGAAGATAAAAAAATTATATACTGTATGGTATATATTTTTGATAAAAAACAGTAATGCCTTTTTCAAGATGTAAGGCCGCTGTGCTAATAGACTCAAGACAATAGACTGGATACTAACTTATTCCGCATTATTCATGGATGTTCTATTCCAAAGCCATATACTTCGACTATGCTCAGTACTTGCCTGCTATAATTGAAAATGCTCGAAATTTATTTCACCTTGAAAAACCACCTCCTTTTGGTGCGGTCATGTTCTTATGGCTGTGCCTTATATTTGCACCATGAGTAAATATAAGCGACTAAGTCATGTGGTCTATAAGTGTGATTATCATATAGTATGGGTACCCCAAGTACCGCTTGAGAATATTAAAGGGTGTGGTCAAGGAACTTGTCGAGACTGATGTCAGCATGCTGTGCGAGTGGAATTCTTGAGGGGTGCTGGAGTTGAACGTACAAGATGACCACGTTCATCTTGTGGTCTCGGTTCCTCCGAAACTTTCGATTTAGAGGTTGATGGGGGATTTTGAAGGGAAAGACAAGCGATCAAGCTTTTCAAGAGCTATACAAAGCTCAAGAAGAAGCCCTATTGGGGAAATCATTTCTGGGCGAAGGGCTATTTCGTTAACACGGTCGGTCAGGACGCAGAGATGATAAGAAAATATGTCATCTATCAAGAGAAGGAAGAACGTAGGGTTGAGGACCAACAAAAACGGTTTGATTTCTGATCTTTGCCGCCCCCTATGGGGTAGCCTCAAAAGCCACCTTCTAAGAGGGTGGATTTTTACTTAGCTCAATCCCGAGACTTCGGGAGGGCTACAGTTCTATCACTAAAAAACTTCTTTGCTTTCCAATTCTACCGTGCCTGCCGGCAGGCAGGTTGGTATTTTGACTTTTCATAACAGCCTGCCCTGTACTTGATACGGAAAAACCCATGAATAATGCGGGTTATTGAAAATCATGGATTGATCTCCGAATCGATCTGTTTATAATTTCAGCTTACAAACTGTTTTTACTGAGAGATAACTATCAACACTAATTTAAACTAGAGCCAACTAAAACTATAATGTGCTGATAGTGGGTTTTTTACCGTTTTGTAAGGCTGTATCTTTTATGCTGCTTCAAAGTCTTGTAATACGGGTTAAGGCAGTCACAAAAACACCCGGTACTTAATCAGGCTGCCAGGTGTTTTTATATGGGCGATCGACCTTTTGTTACTCCACCAACCCATCTTGGTTTCTAAAGACCAGCCCATCATCGAAAGAATCAATCAGCACAGTGCTGTCGGTCTTGATGTT
>JAJRSY010000285.1 GCA_024278565.1 Bacteroidota bacterium | reverse complement strand
AGGGCTCCCAAAAAATAAAACCCAGATAATCGGGTTGCAACGAGGCAACCTCTTGGGTGTTGTATTTCATGCCACATACTTTGAGTTTCATTTTTCACCCTTTTAATAGATTGTCAATGAATTGTCCCGCACTTTCACCCGGATCATCGGTCTTCATAAAATTCTCACCGATCAAAAAACCTTTATACCCGTAAGACTTTAATTCTTTTATCGCTTCAATACTACCGATACCACTTTCAGAGACTTTTACAAAATCGTCGGGAATTGATTTAGAGAGCGATCTACTGGTTTCCAAACTGACCTCGAAGGTCTTTAAATTTCGATTGTTCACGCCCAACATATCAAGACTGGGCATGATCGATTTTTGTAGTTCTTCTTCATTGTGCACTTCCAACAATACATCTAAATCCAAATTTTTTGCCAGTTCTGAAAAGGCTTTTATCTCTGCCCTTGTCAAAATGGTCGCGATCAATAATACCACATCGGCGCCATGGGCCTTTGCTTCCAAAATTTGGTATTCGTCAATGATGAACTCTTTTCGCAATATCGGGAATTCGGTTACCGAACGGGCCAGCAGTAGGTCATTCAACGAGCCTCCAAAGTATTTAGCATCGGTCAGAACCGACATTCCACAAACGCCCGCCTTTTCATAACCAAGGGCAACATCTTGAACGTTGCCATTTTGGTTGATCATCGATTTTGAAGGGGAGCGTCTTTTGTGTTCGGCAATGATGCCGGTTGAACTGTTTTTTAATGCCGCCGCCAGTGAAACTGTTTTCCTATCAAAAAGAACGGAACGTTCTAATTGGGAAACGGGAATGATCGATTTTATTAAATTGACCTCCTTGCGTTTGTCTGTTACTATCTTATCTAAAATAGTGTTCCCCCCCAACCTCCTCGGAGGGGGGGGGGTAGCTTGTTTGCGGGTGTTCGTATCTTTCTTCATTGCTCAAATCTTTTTGTAAAATCGCAGACCCGTAATTTCATCCACGAAATCTTGTGAATAATGATGATAAACAAGCCGAAAAGGATATAGGGTATACTAAGAATTTGACCCATGTTCAAGAGCATCGCATCCTCAAAGGGCACCTGATTTTCTTTAAAAAATTCGATAATAAATCGAGCTGAAAACAGGGTTATAAAAAGAGCTCCTAGTAAAATGCCTTTAGAATTACGAATTTTTTCAGAATTATATAACAATACCAATAACCCAAAAATCAATAGGTATGATATGGCTTCATAAATCTGGGTAGGATGTCTTGGTATTAAATCATCACGTTGAAAAACAAATCCCCAATTTCCATTTGTTGGTTTTCCATAAATTTCTGAGTTCATAAGATTGCCTATTCTAATAAAAACACCAAGTACAGGAACGCTAATGGAGACACGATCTAGTATCCAAAGTAAGCTAATTTTTTCTCTTATTGCATAAATGGTTATACCAACAAGAGTCCCTATTCCACCACCATGGCTGGCTAACCCTTGAAATCCGATGAATTGAAAAGTTCCGTCGCTTATGTGAAATGGCAAAAGTATTTCCAAAGGATTTGATAAGTAGTATTCAGCTTCATAAAATAGGCAATGTCCTAATCTAGCTCCCAGAAATGCCCCTAAAAACACATAAGTGACCAGCCTGTCTAATTTTTCAATCGAAACTTTTTCTTTTAAATATATCAGTTTCACTATATAATAACCAATACTCAGGCCCAAAACCCACATGAGTCCATAGTACTTTAATGGAAAAGTATCTGTAATCCAGAAAATTTCTGGGTCAATATCCCAATTCACTACCCAATCCTTCATGCCTTAATTTTATTTGGTTAAAGCTAACCATTCTTATTTGCTCAGTTCCTGTAATTTTTTCAAAGCCTCTCGGCCTTTGCCCCTCAACAAAGATTGTTTGGCCAATTCAAAACCTTCTTTTGGATCAATGCTTTTGACCGTGGCAATGGCCACCCCGGCGTTGGCACAGACGACATTGTTCTGGGCCTCGGTTCCTTTTCCTTGTAGGATATCCATAAATAGTTGAGCCGATTCCTGAATACTGTCGCCTCCTGTAATTTCAGATTGTAAGACGGTATCCACCCCAAAATCAGAGGGTTTCAACATACCTTCGGAATGGTTTGAGATGGTTTTCGTATTTCCTGTCAAAGAAATCTCATCATACCCATCCAGCGAATGTAGCACGGTGAAATTCTTGTTGGTGTTCTGGTACAGGTACCCGTACATTCGGGCGAGCTCCAAATTAAAGACACCCACGATTTGGTTCTTCGGAAAGGCGGGGTTCACCATTGGCCCCAACATATTGAAAAAGGTCTTTACCCCCAATTCTTTGCGAATGGGCGCCACGTTTTTCATTGCGGGATGAAATAGGGGAGCGTGCAGGACACAAATTCCCGCTTTGTCAATGGATCTCTCTAAAAAACCAGGGTCATTACTGAACTTGATGCCCAAAAACTCCATTACATTACTGCTGCCGCATTTTGAGGAAACACCGTAATTACCGTGCTTGGTCACTTTGACCCCGGCGCCTGCCGTAACAAAGGATGCCAATGTTGAAATATTGAAAGTGTCTTTTCCGTCACCACCTGTACCGCACAGATCTACGGGGTTGTAAGCAGATAGGTCTATTGTCAAACAGAGTTCTAAAAGTGCGTCTCGAAAGCCCTCTAGTTCGTCAATGGTAATGCTGCGCATCATATAAACGGTCAAAAAAGACGCGATTTGACTGCTGTTGTAGTCACCCTTGGCGATGTTGACCAATATTCTTTTTGCATCCTCTTTTGTAAGGATGTCGTGGTTGATCAGTCTGTTCAATGTTTCTTTCATAAGCCCTTCCCTGACCCTCCCCAAAGGGGAGGGAATGGTCTCCATATTTTAATTAATATCTATCAATTTTGATTTCATGCAATTATTTGAGCGGCTCCTGTCCCCTCCTAACCTCCCCGAAGGGGAGGGATTAGCTTGTTTGTGTGTATTTATGTTTTTGTTCATTTTGGTTTTTTTATCCCCCTCCCTCGGAGGGGTTAGGGGAGGACACCCATTGTTTCCCCTCCTAACCTCCCCGAAGGGGAGGGATTAGCTTGTTTGCGTGTATTGAAATTTTTGTTCATTTTGTTTTTTTTATCCCCCTCCCTGCCTATGCCGGCAGGCGGGCTTGGGAGGGGCTAGGGGAGGTCACCCAATTCTCCATTATTTTTTTTCCATTGGGAGTCAATACCGATTCAGGATGAAACTGTACCGCACATACATCATATACCTTATGGCGTAACGACATTACCTGCCCGTTTTCATCAAAGGAAGTCGCTTCCAAAACCTCGGGAAGATCGGGGTTTACCACCCACGAATGATATCGCCCCACTTCGATTTCTTTTGGTATTCCCTTGAACAGTATATCATCTTTGGTTATCGTTATTGTTGTGGCAATACCATGGTATACCTTTTTCAAATTCAATATTGAGCCCCCAAATACCTCTGTTATGGCTTGTTGGCCCAAACAAACACCAAATATACTTTTTGTAGGGGCGTATTTTGCTATAATATCTTTCAGAAGCCCTGCTTCATCAGGTATGCCAGGACCTGGCGAAAGTACGATTTTATCGAAAATAGCGACTTCGTCTAAACTGAGTTGGTCGTTTCTTTTTACGGTCACTTTACAGTTCAAATCTTCTAAATAATGGACTAGGTTATAGGTAAAACTGTCGTAGTTATCTATGACAAGGATATTCTCCTCCCGGCCTCCCCGAAGGGGAGGAGCTGACCTGTTTGTATTTGTTTGCTTGTTCATTTTCATTTTTTATCCCCCTCCTGCCTATGCCGGCAGGCGGGCTTGGGGAGGAGCTAGCTAGCTTGTATGTGCATATCACTATTTTTATCCCCCCTTTGGGGGCTAGGGGGCTATTCCTTCAGCAATTTCAAGGGCTTTTGTCAAAGCCCCCAGTTTGTTATAGGTTTCTTGCAGTTCGTCTTCAGGATCCGATGCGGCCACTAGGCCAGCACCAGCTTGATAGTGCAATTGGTGGTTTTTGCTTAAAAAAGTACGGATCATTATGGCGTGGTTGAAATTACCTTTAAAATCCATAAACCCGATTGCCCCACCATAATAGCCCCTGCTTGTTTTTTCATATTTTTCGATGAGCTGCATGGCCCTATGTTTGGGTGCCCCGCTCAAAGTGCCCGCAGGAAAAGTATCTGCCACCACGTTCATTGTTGGTATGCCCTTTTTCTTTTGTCCCGTTACTTTCGACACTAGGTGAATGACGTGCGAAAAGAACTGTACCTCTCTGTAGTTGGTCACCTGCACCATGCTTGCGTTGCGGCTCAGGTCGTTTCTTGCTAGGTCGACCAGCATAACGTGTTCACTGTTCTCTTTAGCGTCTTCGGTCAGTTCTTTGGCCAGAATAGCATCTTGCTCGTCGTTTCCGGTGCGTTTGAAGGTGCCGGCGATGGGGTGTATTTCTGCCGTATTGTCTTGAACGATCAATTGGGCCTCGGGCGAACTTCCGAAGATCTTATAATCTCCATAATCAAAATAAAAAAGATAGGGAGAGGGGTTTACAGAACGCAAAGCCCGGTATACGTTGAATTCATCTCCTTTGAAATGTTGCGAAAACCGGCGCGATAATACCAATTGAAAAACATCGCCCCTTTGACAGTGTTTCTTGGCCAGGTTTACAAGTTCTTTATATTCTTCATCTTCAAGGTTGGATGTGGCTTCTCCTTCCATCGAAAAATTATAGGTTGCAAAGTTCTTTACATTTAGAATCTGCTCGATTTCAGACACATTGTTCTCCGATTCAAAGCAATTGGCAAAAATATATGCTTCGTTCTTGAAATGGTCGATGGCAATGATGTTCTGGTACACCGCATAATATATATCGGGAATTTGTACGGTACCGGGTTTTTTTGATAGTTTAATATTTTCAAAGTAGCGCACCGCATCATAGGCCATATAACCGAAGAGACCGTTGTTGATGAACTTGAAATCGTTTTTTTTACCTTTGAACCGTTGGCTGAATTTATGTATTGTTTTTATCACATCAGTCTGGTCCATAATTTGAATTTGATCGCAAGTGCCATCGGGAAATTGTTGTACAATGGTTTCATTCTCTACTTTTATAGATGCTATGGGGTTGCAGCAGATGTACGAAAAACTGTTGTCATTGGCGTGATAGTCGCTACTTTCCAAAAGGATGCTGTTCGGGAAGCGATCCCTTACCTTAAGGTACACGCTTACGGGTGTAATCGTATCTGCTAGTATTTTTTTATGATGTGAGGTAAGCTGATAGGTCATATCAAAAATTGTTCATTAAAAAAGGCCTGTCGTGATGACAAGCCTTTGTATGGTTTACTACAATGATGCTTTGCTCACGATATCTTTCGAGAGTTGTTCCACCACCAAATATTTCTTTTCGTCAATTTCATTGAACTTCAAATATAGAAATCATTTTTAAGATTGCAAACCAATTTTTGAAAAATTAACCTGCTTGCAAAAAAGAATAAAAAATCCCGTACTCAATAAATTAAGAACGGGGGCTCAACTGTGAGGTCAAGTCTACTAAAATTCTAGATCAACAACAAGGTCAAACTCGTCATATATTGTTTTGTCTCCCAAATTCTCAAAGAAACTGCCCGAACCGTATTTTACATTGAACTGCGAACGATCTACTTTCATGGTGGCTGTTGCCTTACTGCCATAGATAGATACATCTAAGGTTACCGATTTTGTAGTGCCTTTGATGGTAAGGTTACCGGTAACTTCGTAAGAGTTTTTTCCAGAAGCTTTTACATCTGTGAAAACCAACTTTGCCGTTGGATGGCTTTCGACACCAAAGAAATCATCTGATTTCAAGTGGCCCTCTAATTTACCCTTGTCTTCGCCTTCAAGATCTGTTGAAATTAAGGTAGTCATATCTATGGTAAACCCACCGCCGGTCAGTTTATCCTCTTCAAACAGCAATGAGCCTTCTTTTAGGTCAATGGTGCCGGTATGCGATCCTGTGACTTTGTACCCTTTCCAGGTAACGGTGCTCTCACTTGCTTTTATATCTTTTTTCTCACCATTAATTGGTGTTGTTGCTGTTGCGGTAGCTCCGAAGATTACCGCCATTACTAAACTCAGTACGCTTTTTTTCATGATTTTTGATTTAATTTGTGATTAATACTTAGTGTTTCTACTCTAAAATTTATTGAACAGGGTGTTCAGTTGTTCCAGTTCTTTTTTTGAAAGATTTCTTAGGATGGCCTTTTCAGCACGGTTCATTTCAGTATCCATTTTTTCAAGTGCTTTTTTTCCTTTTGTCGTTATATTGATTTCTATCTTACGTCGGTTCGAGGGGCACGTAATTCTATTTACATAGCCTTTTAAAATCAATTTGTCAACGAGCCGTGTCGTATTGCTCATTTTGGTCACCATTCTATCATTTAAGGTAGAAAGGTTGGCCGGCTTTCTATTTTGGCCCCTTAAAATACGAAGTACATTAAATTGCTGCAACGAAACGTCAAATGGTTTTAACGCATTTGCTATGGTCTCGTTGATCGTATTGTTGACCAACATAAAATGTATGATCGTTCTTCGCTCTAACGGGATTTCCCCTTTTGTCCTGATAACCTTCTCTACGTTCATATCAATACAACAATTGTATATACAAATATATAGGTAATTTACCATGGTCCAATTATCGTGACCATAAAATTTTGTTAAAATATTAGGATACGGATTTATGGAAATGTGTTATTTTTGAAAACGGGTTTAACCAAAATAATTTAATATGGCAGATTTATCACAAGAAGAGTGGGCTGAACAATTAAAGAATGACCAAAATGCATTTATTTTAGATGTACGCACACCCGAGGAAGTTGCTGAGGGGCATATTTCTGATTCAACCAATATAGACATATACTTGGGGCAAGGTTTTTTGGATCAGCTTGAAAAACTTGATAAGCAAAAAAACTACTACGTTTATTGCCGTAGCGGAAACAGGAGCGGCCAAGCCTGTGCTTTGATGAACAGTGCGGGTTTAAAAAACACCTATAACCTAGAAGGTGGTTTTATGAATTGGAACGGAGCCGTTGAAGAATAATCTGTTTTGTTATGCTTCGTAACCACAGTTTCAGGTATAAAGAATTTCAGGTCGATATTAAAACACATACCTTTTCAAACAAGAAACAACAAAACCAGAAACTATTTAATCTTTCCTTTACATGCGAGAAGACCTTCTTCATTTTATATGGAAGTACAAAAAACTTCAATTGGAGAGTCTGGTCACTACCAAAAATGAAACTATTGAAATAATCGAATTTGGTACGCACAACCATTTGGCGGGACCTGATTTTTTTAATGCGAAAATCAATATCGCAGGGCAGCTTTGGGCGGGCAATGTCGAACTGCATATCAAATCGTCTGATTGGTATGCGCATGGGCACGAGGATGATGAAAATTATGACAACGTCATATTGCATGTGGTTTGGGAAGACGATGTCTCGGTCTATAGAAAAGACGGTTCTGAAATTCCAACTTTGGAATTGAAAAATTACATTTCTGGGGCAATTTTAAAAAGGCATCAAAAGTTGTTCGATAAAAGTGATGTCGGTTTTATCAATTGCGAAAAAAGTATAGGTGCCATTGATTCTTTTATAGTTCAGAATTGGTTAGAGCGTTTATATTTTGAACGATTGGAACGAAAATCAAACTTGGTCCTTGAACTCTTAGGGCAATCGAACAATGATTGGGAAAAGGTGCTATTCTCATTGTTGTTAAAGAATTTCGGACTTAAAATCAACGGAGACTCTTTTATGGGTATCGCTAGATCCCTTGATTTTTCGTTCGTTCGCAAAATTAGAAATAAGACTATGGCTCTAGAAAGTGTTTTGTACGGCCTTGCCGGGTTATTAGAAGATCGAACAATCGTCGATTCGTACTATATTGAGCTTAAAAAGGAGTTTGGATTTCTAAAAAATAAATTAGGCATTCAAATAACAGGCGTTCAAAAACCTGAATTCTTTAAACTTCGCCCTCCTAATTTCCCCACCATTCGTCTTTCGCAATTGGCAAATCTTTATGCAGGAAATCAAAATTTGTTTCCTGAAATAATACATACGTCGAGCTTGGATGATATGTACAAGGTGTTCAATGTCGCTGCCAGTAAATATTGGGACAATCATTTCACCTTTGGAAAAGAATCTAAAAAGAGCAGAAAAAGATTGACTGCCAAGTTTATCGACCTACTCATCATCAATACGATATTGCCTTTGAAGTTCTGTTATGCAAGGCACTTGGGAAAAGATGCCAATGAAGAAATACTCAGCATTATATCAAGTATAAAGCGAGAAGACAATTCGGTTGTTGACAATTTTATAAAATTGGATGTTGGTTTGAAAAATGCCAAAGATAGCCAGTCTATCCTTCAACTGTACAATGCATACTGTATTGAGAACCGATGTTTGGAATGTATGGTCGGTAGTAGTTTATTGTACGGAAATGACTAATTTTAAAAAATGAAAATCTTCTATGCGCTATTGTACTATTTTCAAAAGCGGGGTTTTGAGGTGAGCAGGCGTATTGCCGAGAAATTGGGCATACGGGCCAGAGTAGTGCGCACCTCGTTTATTTACCTTACGTTCGTGACCTTGGGTTTTGGTTTCGCACTGTACCTGTTTTTGGCGTTTTGGCTAAAGATCAAAGACTTGGTGTATACTAAACGAACCTCTGTATTCGACCTTTGATCATGATCAGACTCTTTCGCTCTAAAATATATTTGGCAATACTATTGGTATTTACCGTTTTGGCGGTCGGTGTGTTGGGCTATAGGTTTATTTCTGATTACACATGGCTTGATGCCCTTTATATGACGGTAATTACCATTACAACCGTTGGTTTTTCAGAAGTTGGGCCCCTGAATACCGAGGCAAAGGTATTTACCGTATTTTTAATCACATCAAGTGTGTTCATAGGGGCATATTCTATATCTGTGATAACCGAATATATGATGGGCAGAAACTCGTTACAAATCTTAAAAAATAAAAAAGTGAGAAAGCAGATCGATCATCTTTCCGATCACGTGGTAGTATGTGGTTTTGGGCGCAATGGCAAGCAAGCGGCAGAACGTTTGACGACATACAAGAAACCTTTTGTGGTCATAGAAAAAAATCATGAAGTCATTGAAAAAAATGAAGAAGAAGTGCTTTTTGTTGAAGGCGATGCCAATGAAGACGAAGTGCTGAACGAAGCCCGTATTGAAAATGCCCAATACCTGATAACGACCATGCCCGATGATGCCGCCAATCTCTTTGTAGTGCTTTCGGCCAGGCAGTTGAATAATGACCTGTTTATCATCAGCAGGGCCTCTCAGGTCAGTTCGCAGAAAAAACTGTTGCTTGCCGGGGCTGACAAGGTAATCATGCCAGATAAGATAGGTGGGGACCATATGGCCTCTTTGGTAGTAATGCCGAATTTAGTAACGTTTATGGATAAGCTGTCAATGGAAGGGCATACCACTAATTTAGAGGAAGTGGCAATCGAGAGCTTTGCCGGCCATGTCGATTGCCACTCATTGCGGGATTTGGATCTAAGACGTAAAACAGGCTGTACCATAATTGGGTATATCGCCCCAGATGGTGAATATATTATAAACCCTGAAGCTGATATGAAATTACAGCCCCATAGTAGGGTAATTGTACTGGGCAGGCCTGAACAAATACGTAAATTGAACGAAATGTTTCATATCGACTAAGTTAATTCGGCATTTTATTTGATGGTGTTGTTAATATTTAGGATATTGCCACAGATACATACTAAACTTTTAAATCAAAAACCCAGTATTATGAAGTACAGACTTCTTGTCGCTCTTATGTTGTTTATGCCTTTTTTCACCAACGCTCAAGAAGTGGGTATCGATCAGAAAATAGATCAAGCGTTCCAGCCGGTTTCCGATTTCTTTAGCAGGGTTGTGTTTTTTGAAATAGCTGGAGTGCCATTTGTGCTGATTCTTTTGGTAGGCAGTGCCTTGTTTTTCACCATCTATTTTGGGTTTGTGAACATTCGTAGATTCCCAACAGCAATTAATATCGTAAGGGGAAAGTACGATGATATTGACCATCATGAAGTAGGTGATCTTGAATTGGCAATTGACGGTGATATCAAAGATACCATAGAAGACGAAAGTAAAGAAGGTGAGGTAACCCACTTTCAAGCTTTGGCGACCGCTGTTTCCGGTACGGTGGGGAATGGTAATATAGCAGGTGTGGCCTTGGCCATTGCCCTGGGTGGGCCAGGAGCGACCTTTTGGATGATTGTTTGTGGTTTGTTGGGTATGTCCACAAAATTTGTTGAGTGTACCCTTGGGGTTCAATACAGGGATGTCGGTGAAGATGGAACTATTTACGGGGGACCAATGTATTATATCAGTAAAGGACTGAAAGAAAAAGGATTTGTGGTACTTGGTAAAATCGCAGCAGTATTTTTCGCTATTTTTTGTATAGGAGGCTCTTTTGGGGGTGGCAATGCCGCACAGTCAAACCAAGCAACAATTGTAATTAAAGAGGTCATGGGACTTACGAGTGCCGGGGCAGGATTCTGGATTGGTGTTGTACTGGCCATTTTAGTTGGTATTATTATTATCGGGGGCATTAAAAGAATCGCCTCGGTTACAGAAAAAGTAGTGCCGTTTATGGCCGTAACGTATTTAATAGCCTGTTTGTACATCATATTGAGTAATTTTTCACTGATCGATGATGCTGTGGCGATGATTATTAACGAAGCGTTTAACCCAACGGCGATTGGGGTCGGTAGTGTTATAGGGGTTTTATTGGTAGGGTTTAAAAGAGCTGCATTCTCAAATGAGGCAGGGGCGGGCTCTGCATCTATTGCGCATTCTGCCGTGAAAACCAATTATTCCGCCAGTGAAGGCCTAGTGGCGTTGTTAGAGCCCTTTATTGATACCGTGGTTATTTGTACAATGACCGCACTGGTAATAATTATATATAACTTCGGGGGAGCTTTTGAATACGGTGGTGAAGGATCAGTGATGATTGACGGTGTGGCATACGAAGGGGCGGGTATTACCTCTAAGGCATTTGCACAGTATATCCCTTACTCAAATGTATTTTTGGCTATTGCCGTAGTCTTGTTTGCCGTATCAACAATGATATCATGGTCGTATTATGGCCTGCAGTCTTGGAAATTTTTGTTCGGAAGGGGAAGAACTGCGGATCTGGTGTACAAACTTTTGTTTTTAACCTTTATAATAGTAGGGGCGGCCGCAAGCATGAAATCTATTTGGGATTTCTCTGATGCAATGATCTTTGCAATGGTCTTTCCTAACATGATAGGGCTGTTCTTCTTGTTCCCTGTCGTTAAAGCACAGCTCAATAGGTATATGGCCGCCATTCGCGCATCAAAGTTATAAGTAAGTTTAAATGAAATTTTTAAAATCCCACTTCAGGTTCAACAAACAAGAACGAAGTGGGATTTTCTTTTTGCTCCTTATAATAGTATTGTTACAAATGGGGTATTTTGTATTCACATTTTTTTCTTCGGATTCATCAACCGTTAGTATCCGAATTGATGGGGAAACCCAAGCCCAGATCGATGGCCTAAAACAAAAAGCACTTCAAAAAGATACCTTCAAGCTGTACCCGTTCAATCCGAATTTTATAACGGATTATAAGGGGTATGCCCTGGGCATGTCGGTAACCGAGATCGATAGGCTGCACGCCTTTAGGGCAAAGAACAAGTTTGCGAACTCACCAAAAGACTTTCAACGGGCCACCTTGATTTCCGATTCGTTGTTGAATGTTATTTCGCCTTATTTCAAATTCCCTGAATGGACACAAAAAAGCAGTAAGCAGTATTCAGTAAACAGCTCCCCTCCTTCGGAGGGGTTGGGGGAGGTCTCTTCGGTAGGCTTTGAGCACAGCAGTCGAAGGAGAAAGGTCAAAGACCTGAACGCAGCCACGGCAGAAGATTTGAAAACCATCAATGGTATCGGTGATAAACTCTCGGCAAGAATCATAAAATTCAGAAAGCTATTGGGCGGTTTTTTAAGCGAGGAACAATTGCGAGATGTCTACGGCTTGAAACCCGAGGTAATAGAACGTGTACTTTTAACCTATAAAGTACTTGAAAAACCAAAAATCGAAAAAATAAATATCAATACGGCATCCGAAGAAGAATTGGCGAAATTGGTTTATATAAAGTTCGAGCTTGCCCAAAACATAGTAGAGTACAGGAACAATAAGGGCAGTATAACATCGTTTGGTGAATTAAAGCAGATTGAAGGTTTTCCTTCTGATAAGATCGAGAGAATAGTTTTATATTTGCACTTAAGATAAACTAACAAAAATGATTACCGAAACAATGTCCTCAATGGGTTTCGATTACTCAGAGACCCAACAGATGGTGGCCGCTTCCGCAAAAGAATTCGCAGAGCAGCACATCAGACCGTTTATTATGGAATGGGACGAGGCACAGATTTTCCCCATTGAGGTTTTTAAAAAAGCCGGCAAAATGGGTTTTATGGGGGTGCTCGTTCCCGAACAATACGGAGGTTCTGGTTTGGGGTACCATGAGTATATTGCGATAATCGAGGAGATTTCAAAGGTAGATCCTTCAATAGGGCTGTCTATTGCCGCCCATAATTCGTTGTGTACAAACCATATCCTATCCTTTGGTAATAAAGAACAGAAACAAAAATGGCTTCCCAAATTGGCGTCAGCCGAATGGATCGGAGCTTGGGGGCTAACAGAGCACAACACAGGTTCAGACGCCGGTGCAATGAGCACAACTGCCGTAAAAGAAGGTGATAATTGGATATTGAACGGAACAAAAAATTTCATCACCCACGGTAAGAGTGGTGATGTGGCCGTTGTTATAGTAAGAACAGGCGAGAAGGGAGATAGCCATGGTATGACCGCTTTCGTCGTAGAACGTGGAACATCTGGTTTTGCCAGTGGAAAGAAGGAGGATAAATTGGGCATGCGTGCCAGTGAGACGGCAGAATTGGTCTTCGATAATTGTAAGATATCAGATGAAAACCGATTGGGTGAAGTGGGTGATGGCTTTATACAGTCAATGAAAGTATTGGACGGCGGTCGCATATCGATTGGCGCATTGTCATTGGGTATTGCAAAAGGGGCATACGAAGCAGCTTTGAAATATTCCAAAGAAAGGGTACAGTTCGGTAAACCAATAAGTGAATTTCAGGGCATTTCGTTCAAGCTTGCTGAAATGGCCACCGATATCGAGGCCTCTGAACTTCTGTTGCACAAAGCGGCATTCTTGAAAAATGCAGGTCGTAACATGACCAAGATGGGTGCCATGTGTAAAATGTTCGCTTCTGAAGTTTGTGTGAGAGTGGCCAATGAGGCTATTCAGATCCATGGGGGATATGGGTACACCAAAGATTTTCCCGTAGAAAAGTTTTATAGGGATGCAAAACTATGTACCATAGGAGAGGGAACTACCGAAATTCAGAAGGTGGTCATCGCAAAAAATATTTTAAAATAAGTATAGGATAATTCGAAATAGGCTGTATATTTGCAGCCCTAATCACTAAATAAAAGAGGTTGTAGCCCATGTTAATTATACCAATAAAAGAAGGAGAGAACATAGATAGAGCTTTAAAGCGCTTCAAGCGAAAGTTCGATAAAACAGGCACAATGCGACAGTTGCGTAAGCGACAGGCATTTATTAAGCCTTCAGTTGCTCGAAGAGCGCAGATGCAAAAAGCTCAATATATACAAGGTTTGAGAGATAATGAAGAAATTTAAGTCTCTTGGTCTTTTACAATAAAAAAAATCCGCACTAGCGGATTTTTTTATGCTTAAAAGCGAAATAAATACTAAAATGGTAACTTTACCATATGTTGCTTCAGCCTTTTATTTCATACCTGTCTTTAGAAAAGAACTATTCACCCCATACCGTAAAAGCGTATCAAAATGATATTGAAGAATTTAGGGAGTTCTGTATTAACACGTATGAAATTTCAATTATCGATGATGTAGACTATAGTTTAATACGAAGTTGGATCGTGGTTTTGGTCAACGGTGCCATTTCTAATCGGAGCATCAATCGCAAGGTGGCTTCACTTAAGGCATATTATAGGTTTTTGCAGCGAATAGAAAAGATAGAAAACAACCCTTTGGCGAAGCATAAGGCCTTAAAGACTTCAAAAAAGATAGAGGTGCCTTTTTCTGAAACTGAAATGGATGATGTTCTTAAGCAAATTGCATTCCCTGATGGGTTTGAAGGTTGTCGTGATAAGCTCTTGATTGAATTATTGTATACCACAGGAATTCGAAGGGCTGAGTTGGTTAATCTGAAATTGATCGATATTGATTCATACCGCAATACGATTCGTGTTCTGGGCAAAAGAAATAAAGAACGGCTTGTGCCTCTTTTGCTATCAACGAAAGAGCTGTTGATGCGATACCTTGAAGAAAGAAAGAAGTTGGCTTGCATAAGTGACGAAAATTATTTGTTCTTATCAAAATCTGGAGTTAAAATTTACGAAACCCTTGTATATAGGGTTATTAATAAGTATCTTGGTATGGTGTCGACGAAGGTGAAGAAAAGTCCACATATTTTAAGACATACGTTTGCAACACACTTACTCAATAAAGGTGCGGATATGAACTCGGTCAAAGAACTATTGGGCCACTCAAGTTTGGCCTCTACACAGGTGTATACACATAATAGCATATCAGAGCTTAAGAAAGTTCATTTGGCCTCGCACCCTCGAAATAAAAAATAGCAGGCTATCTTTTAAATGTTCAACAGGTCAATTTGCTATTGACCATTAAAATTCAATCTATGAAAGTGAACACGCAATCAGTAAATTTTAATGCAAACAGTACGCTCATGCAATTCGTTCAAACACGAATGAACAAGTTGGACGCATTCTACGACAAGGTTATAAGTTCAGATGTGTACCTAAAGGTGGAAAATACCAGTTCTAAAGAAAATAAGATAGTTGAGATAAAACTGCATGTGCCCAAAGATAAATATGTTATAAAAAAACAATGCAGATCTTTTGAAGAAGCGGTTGATTCTGCCTGTAGATCATTAGAAAGAAAGCTGAAAAAAAGAAAAGAAAAAATGAGGGTTCACCACTGATTATTTTTTTTTGTTATTTGTTTTGATTAAACAAATAAATATATACATTTGCAGTCCGTTAGAAATGGCGGACTTTTTTATGTGAAAAAGTGTAAAAAGCCGATGTAGCTCAGCTGGCTAGAGCAGCTGATTTGTAATCAGCAGGTCGTGGGTTCGAGTCCCTCTATCGGCTCAATAAAATTGGGTCGAAACTATTTAATTTAGAGGCCTTAAATAAGAGTTTAGTAAAGTTCATTGTATATTGAAATGTATTAGGGAGGGGAGATACTCAAGCGGCCAACGAGGGCAGACTGTAAATCTGCTGACTACGTCTTCGCAGGTTCGAATCCTGCTCTCCCCACAAAGTGAGGGACGCAGGCTCCCACGGTTCAAATTCATAATAGGGTATTGTGATTTGAATAATGCGAGAGTAGCTCAGTTGGTAGAGCGTCAGCCTTCCAAGCTGAATGTCGCCGGTTCGAACCCGGTCTCTCGCTCACAGAGCGGATGTCGTCACGCCGAAAAGCGTGATCTCTCGCTCAAAGAGTGAATGTCGTTACATTGAAAAGTATGATTTTCATTGCGATGGAGAAGAGATTTGGAAGTCGTTGAATTGGGGCTTTCGAGGCACTATTTTTTGAGTTGATTTTTTAAGGCTTCAAGCGTATTGTTCTTGAGATGAAAACCTTGAAAATGCCGACGTAGCTCAGGGGTAGAGCGTTTCCTTGGTAAGGAAGAGGCCACGAGTTCGAATCTCGTCGTTGGCTCGAAAGTGATTAGAGTTGATTGAATGACATTTTGGAATTGTTCTTTCTGTTCGTGACCAAGGTCACGCCTGCCTGCCGGCAGGCAGGAGTTCGAATCT
>JAJRSY010000284.1 GCA_024278565.1 Bacteroidota bacterium | reverse complement strand
GGCCGTCAATGCTATTAGCTTTTCTTTTAAGGGGATTTCGAATGTAACGTCATTTTTTGACAAGAGCAACAAAACCTTTTCAGAATCATAGGTAATCAGATATTTATTGATTTCCATTTTGATGTTCTCATAGTTGTTGAGCCTAATCACTGCCAAGTACTGATACTCTTTGATATCATAATTATTTATTATGCTATTTGGGGAATATGTATAATAGGTTCCGTAGGGGTTGTTTTTATCGAGTTCTGTTTGATCGACTGTTATTTGTAGGGAATCTAAAACCCTTTTCGGGTCAAACCATTCATACGTATTTGATTTGTCAGTGGTTTTCGTATCCTTGAAAATTTCTTTTATTGAGATGCCGGTGAGCTTATCCAGCTCAAAAATCGAATTTCTGTCGTCTAAATAATCGAGGGTCGATCTCAGTTGTTGGTATTGTCCTACAGTCGCCTTTTTGTTATTTTCATTTACGGTGACGTACACTTTTTCAAACTGTTGTATTTGACTGTTCTTAGATATGCTGAACACGCCCCAAGACCCGAAAGAGGATGCCAGAGCCAGAATAAAAAGTGAGATCGGAAGTATTTTAAGGCTTTTCTTCTTGCTTGACAGCAAGTATACGGTACTACCTAAAATCCAGAAAGCAATGACCAATACAAAATAGCGATTTTCGGTTACACCGTAGTCTCCGATACGACGAAAAATGGCAACGAACAGCAAAACCACCAATGGCAGGAGCAGTCTATAGAACCAAGGATGAAATTTATCGATCGTCCATGATTTTATGGTTTTTTGGACAGGGTCTATGATTACCTGCACCACAAACCCCAATAGGGCAAGTGCCGTTACCAGATAAGAGACCCAGCCTTTTGGAAGCTCCCATTGAACCAAGATTTTAAAACTATAGGCATAAAGAATGGTAAGGTATAAAAGCACTAACGGAATCAGAATGTACTTTACAAAGACCTCTAAGGGTTTTTTGAACAGAATGGATTTATGTTGTAAGATGTCTTTTGGAAAGTCAGAGAGGTAGATCCAAGTGTTTACTAACCCCAAGCAAAAAATAAAAAGCTGCCCGTACCGTTCTCCACGAATAGGAACCTCAAACAGCGCATCAATGGCCGCTAACGCTAGAACAAGCCCAAGATAGAGTACGCCTGAAAAAAAGAGGCTTCTACCAATGGCGGCACCAGCTGATTTCAGATAGTTCCAATAAGCCGATTTATCCCATTTCGTAACGAACGGAGCGAAAAACACGAACAAATGCCCTCCTATTAGATATACAAAGAACCGTGTTAAATATTTGGGGTTGTCATCTAACCCGTTACTGTCGGGAAGATGCCAGTAAAAAACAAAAAGCAGTCCTAAGATCACTAGTTTTATCCATTGCCATTTTTTTTGGTCTTTTAATTGTTCAAGAAAGAACTGAATGCCAATAAGCCAACTTACACCCAAAATCAGGGTAAGTAGCACGGCCTCGTGTTCATCAAAGAGCTTATTTGAATCTTCACCGATAACATATATGAAAAATGCGGTTCCGGCAATGGCCCAAATGAGTGTTAAGGGAAAACGAAGAAATGCATTTTGCGCCTTATCGGTGATTTCTTTAATAGAGGGTAGATTCATTGAGAACTGGTTTGTAGTTAAATATACGAACAAATTTAGATAATTACAGGCTATAAGAACACCCTGAATATTGGGGTATTTAACTTTTTTGTGGATTATTGCTTTAGACGGTAAATCCGACTACTCGGTTGGTTAAGGCTAAGGGGATTTTAGAGACTTGTTGGTTATATCCTTTTAAAATCAACGTTTTATCGATGAAATGCACTTTTGTTTCAATTGGGGATTGCAAATTGATTCAAACAAAACCCAGTAGTTTGTAAACCTTAAAAAAGTGATTGTTGCTTTACGGGGCTTTCATGCTCTAAAAGCCATTTCTTGCGGTGAAGGCCACCGGCATATCCTGTTAGAGACCCATCGCTTCCGATTACTCGGTGACAAGGCACGATAATCCATAACGGATTCTTGCCATTTGCCGCCGCAACCGCTCGAATGGCTTTTACATCGCCCAAGGTTTTAGAGAGTTCCAAATAGGAAACGGTCTTGCCAAAAGGAATCCCTTGAAGTGCTTTCCAGACCCTTTTTTGAAAGTCGGTGCCCTTTGGGTTCAGTTCAAGATTGAAATTCTCCCGCTTTCCTTCAAAATATTCTTGCAATTGATAGGATGCATCATTCCAATGCTTCGGGAATGACTTCGGTCAATTCTTCCTCAACATCCAAAACGGTAATGGAATTCAGGCCGTTTTCGTCGCCTTTTAGTTTGGCTATGCCTAACGGGGTTTGTATATAGGCGGTTTCCATTACTTCTTTTTAGTTGTTTTTTCGACCGACCCAGTACGTTCGGCCCTGATTTCCCAATTTTTTCGAGCCAATTGCTGTAAATCGGCCACATTATCGCTTTCGTCCATGATTTCTAGACCTAAAAGGGTCTCGATGACGTCTTCGATGGTTACCAGGCCGCTTACGGATCCAAATTCGTCGACTACCAGTGCAATATGCTCTCTTTTGGCGATTAAGATGTCGAACAATTGGGGAATAGGCGTATTGCGCTCGGTAATCAGAATATCTCGCCTAATCTCGGATAAATGGGTATCGCCGTTACCACGAACCAGTTCTTCCAGAATGGTATCCTTCAGTACTAAACCCGTTATATCGTCCACTTTTTCGCTGTACACCGGAATGCGCGAAAAACGCATTGTCGGATTGGCATCGAAATACTCTTGAATGCTATTATCTTCGGATGCTATTTTCATGACCGAACGAGGTGTCATAACGTCCTTGACCATGACTTCGTCAAATCTTAGAAGATTTTTGATGATGGTCGATTCCGATTTCTCGAAAACCCCTTCTTCATGAGCGATATCGGTCATGGCGTGAAAATCCTCTCGACTCAGAACACTGCCGTGATGACCCTTGCCACCCACCATTTTGGTAAAAAGCTGCAATATCCAGAGTAGCCCTGTCCATTTTAGGATTAGAACCATTGTTTTCAAGGTCTTGGTCGTAAAATTGGCCAATTGCTGCCAATAGGTCGCACCAATGGTTTTCGGAATGATTTCAGAGGCCACCAAAATTAATATTGTCATTATGGTAGAAACTACACCTACCATTAAATCTTCGGTAAATTCAATACCGAAAAAAGACCTTGTATTGCTTCCATATAAATCGACATATGCGATTTTTGCCTGTACACCTACTAAAATGGCACCTACGGTGTGTGCTACTGTATTGAGGGTCAATATCGCGATAAGGGGCTTGTCAAGGTCTTTTTTGAGTCTTTCCAAGGTTTCAGCGTAGCCTTTACCTTCTTTTTTCTTAATATTTATAAAAGTAGGGCTCACACTTAAAAGCACCGCCTCTAAAATGGAGCATAGGAATGAGAAGAATATAGAAATTAAAGCGTAAAAAATGAGCAGACCCATGTCGTCGGATTATGATACGAATGTACTAAGAAAATGCTAATCAGTATCGGCTTTGGCAGCTTGGTAAAAAACAGAATGAAGTGCCGTTCTGATATTGAAGCGATAGAGGTTCCTGCGGTTTCGCGAAGGGTACACCCGATTGGAAAGAAAAATAAATACCAATTGATTTTTGGG
>JAJRSY010000283.1 GCA_024278565.1 Bacteroidota bacterium | reverse complement strand
TCAGAGCAAGGGGCGGTACACCCATTGATAGATCCAAGAACAACGACACCGTAACCGCAACCGCTACGGTATTTAAAGAGCGGAACAAATTCAGATTGACCATAGCCCCCGAGGGAACCCGTGAACAAGTAGGCACATGGAAAACAGGTTTTTATTATATCGCCAAAGCCGCCCAAGTACCCATTGTAATGATTGCCTTTGATTTCGGCAAAAAACAGATCAAGATTTCAGAGCCTGTTCATACTACAGAAAAGAAGGAGGCCGATTTCAAGGTGTATGAAGCTTTTTATGAGGGGGTGGTGGGTAAAAACCCTTGACAAGGGGTTTGATTGTTGTTGGTCAAGAGCATTTCTTAAGATCCGCTGCCCTATATTTTTTGCCTGCCTGTCCATAGAACAGCCAACCACAACAGATAACGTCTCGACCAATTTTGTTTTTGAGGGAATGCGTGATGATGACCTTGAATTGACGGATCCGTTTCCTCTTAGCGAGACTGAGATAACATGGGCGGCCACTGATAATACAGGAAATAATTCAGAAAGTTGTGTTCAAAAGGTAACTATTAACGATGAGGTCACCCCTGAAACTAGTTGCCCTGAAAATATAATCGTGGTGAGTAGCAATGGTAGTCCGGTTTTATTGGAAATTGCTATTGCTACGGCAACTGACAACTATATGGGAGACCTAACAATTCTCGGTTTGCGCAGTGATGAAGCAGAACTAGGGGCGCCCTATCCCGTAGGTGAAACGACCATTGAATGGCAGGCAGTCGATGCAATGGACAATGCTGCAATGTGCACACAAATTATTTCGGTAAATTTCAATGCGTCAATGTAAAACGATATTACCGTATTTTCTGTTTCTGGGCAGTCGGGTGAAACTACTATTGATTTGAGTGCTAAAACGGTATTGATAAGCGTTCCCTTTCGAACAGAGGTCAGTGCTTTGATACCCACAATAGGTGTGTCAGCAGATGTTATGGTGAGTCCAGCAAACGGAGTGGAACAAGATTTACGAATCCGATAGTCTATACCGTAACCGCCCAAGATGGTGCTGTCTCAGATTGGATAGTTACCGTTGAGGTAGCGATAGAAGAACCGGAAATACTGGTCGTTACCGATTTCACCTTGGTCAACGCCGATACAAACGAAGATCTTTTTCAGATCGAAGAAGGAATGGTTATCGATATAAATACACTGCCGACCATACATTTAGATATTCGCACCAATACCACCGCAGGTGTTGAGAGTGTACGCTTATCATTGACCAGTGCGCAAAGTACTGAAAGAACAGAAAGTTTAGTGCCCTATGCGCTATACCAAGATCTTCCGATCGGTGATTATAAGGGCAATGATTTTGTTGTTGGTTCGTATGCGGTCAAGGCCGTTCCGTATTCAAAAAATAGTCTAAAAGGCGTTATGGGGTCATCACTTACGGTGGGCTTTGAGTTGATCGACCCTATATTGTCTATCGTACAGAAAAATGGCAATACGATGCGTATTTCACCCAATCCTGCGAAAATATACTCCTTCCACTTTAAAACCCGAAATTTCCGCCTGCCTCGCCGGCAGGCAGGCTTGCTCTTTTTCCGCCGATCGGCGTTAAAATTTATCGTCGTAGCTACGGCTATGCCGAAAAATTTTGCCTTGCTCGCCGAAAAAATAGACTGCCCGTATTCTTCCGAATTTTAAAGTGGAAGGAGTATATCAACGGCCCTGAGCTTTGAAAAACCGGTCGAATTGATCCAGATAAAAATATTCGATGTAATGGGCAGACTGGTAAAAACCTATAACAGCACTGAGGTATCAGTTGATGGCACTTATTTATTAGATGTAAACAACCTATCACCAGGCACCTACTTCATCACATCGCAAGATGCCACAGGCAAGCAATACCAAAAGCAGATGGTGATCAAGAAATAGACGATTACAACATCTTACAAAGTACATAATAACAACACTTCGTGTAATTTTGAATTTTGAATGCTGAATTATGAATTAAAATTCTGAAAACCTGCCTGTCCGGCAGGCAGGTCACAGGGCAAAAGCATTTAACTTCTTAATATGTATAAAGTAGCCTCAATTCGCTTTCTTTTGACCAAAAATTGTAATTGACAATAACATTTCAAGAAAAAACCACCCTATTTCACCTAAAAATCAACGATTGTTTAGTTCAAAATTTTTAAATGCTTTTGCCCTGAGGCAGGTCACCATATACAAAAACTCATCGAACTATTATAATAAGAAAAGCGTCCTTAATTTAAGAGCGCTTTTTTCATTTCTAATTTCTATTTTTTTATTCTGTCTACTGTCTACTGTCTACTGTCTACTGTCTACTGTCTACTGTCTACTGTCTACTGTCTACTGTCTACTGTCTACCGTCTACCGGTCACTCCTGCATCGTATGGTACACATTCTGTACATCATCATCTTCTTCGATCTTTTCTAGTAGTTTTTCCACATCGGCGGCATCTTCTTCCAGTAGTTTCTTGGTTACTTGGGGTATACGTTCAAAACCTGAGGACAGGATTTCTATTTCTCTCTTTTCCAGTTCTTTTTGAATGGTCCCGAAACTCTCAAAGGGGGCGTAGATCAAAATGCCATCATCATCTACAAATACTTCCTCAGCGCCGTAATCAATAAATTCCAACTCAATTTCTTCGGGATCTAGGCCTTCTGCCGCAATTCTGAAATTACAGGTATGGTCGAACATGAACTCTACCGATCCAGAGGTGCCCAAATTACCATCAAATTTATTGAAATAGCTGCGCACGTTGGCGACGGTTCGGGTATTGTTATCAGTGGCGGTTTCAATGAGTATAGCAATACCGTGGGGGCCATAACCCTCGAACAAGACCTCTTTATAATCACCTAAACTTTTGTCGCTCGCTCTTTTTATGGCTCGCTCCACATTGTCTTTCGGCATATTTACCGACTTGGCATTCTGAATGACCGCACGAAGACGTGAATTGGAGTTCGGATCTGGACCTCCTTCTTTGACCGCCATTACAATGTCTTTACCAATACGGGTAAAGGCTTTTGACATGGCCGACCAACGTTTCATTTTACGTGCTTTTCTAAATTCGAAAGCTCTTCCCATAACTATGCTGTATTAAACATTCAATAAAAACAAATTTAACAAAAATTAAAGTGGATGCAAGTGTTGGTGGGGTAAGTTCAAAATCAAAATCAAGTTCAAACCCAAGTTCAAAACTGCCTGCCCTGCCATACGGCAGGTAAACTGCGAGGCATGGTTCAATGATATGATTTTCATCAAACATCTGACACAGGACAAACGGATTACTTCGTCACAAAAGTTCCTTGTAAAAACGACTGTAAAAAGTAGCTAGAGCGTTCTTGTTCTAACCCAAAACATGATGGTCTATGACCTCTTGGTAGCTTAGTTGCAGATTTTTGGGCAGTTTATTGATTTTTGGCAATACGGCAAGATAGCGTTCTTCATTGGTGGCAAACACCCTTTTGTAAATGGGGTTGAAGTTTCCGATGCGCTCTACAATCTCTTTGATTAGATCTTCATGGTGTATAAGATCTCGGCTTCCCAAATGGTAAATACCATTTTTATTATGATTGATAAGGTAGTGAATCTGCTGGGTAAGTTTATCATCATTGGTTACATTGAGTATCAGGTTCGGAAAAACCTCAACAGGCTCGTTTTCCAAAATAAATTTTTTCAGTTCTTTTATACGTGGAGATCCGTTGCCGAAAACCATGGGTATGCGTAAAATGCCCATCTTTTCTTTGGGCAATCGTAGAAGCATGTTTTCAATCTTAATCTTTAGCCGACCGTAGACACTTTCTGAAAGGGTTTTGTCATGTTCATATGATGGGTATTTGCTATAAGCGTCAAATACATTTGCTGACGAAAGGAAATACAGCTTGCAGTTGTTTTTAGAGATGTATTCGACCATGTGCTGGTGCGCCTGTACCTGAGCACTGAAATTTCCTTGAACCGCCGATATAATAATGTGCGGAGCGACTTTTTCAAGTACTTGGAAAATATCATCCTCTTGCAGATCGTACCTGATAAACTGTTGGTTGCCCTCAAAAGACTTTCTGGCTGAAAAATAGGTGCCATAGGTATCAAAATAATTGCAGAGTTCTTTGTAGATGGCATTGCCCAAGAAACCACTTGCCCCCAAAATGAGAATTTTTTTCCCTCCTTCATCCATCCTTCCCTTTCTTTTCGCCATTGTAATTTTTATCCTTTATAAAAGGGAAGCTTTACAACAGTCGCAGAAACTGTTTTTTTACGTATTTGAATGTGTATTTTGCTTCCCACATCCGAAAAAACCTTTGGAACGTAACCTAAGCCAATACCCTTGCCCATTGATGGTGACATAGTGCCAGAGGTAACGATGCCTATCTTCTTTCCCTGAGAATCCACAATATCATAATCGTGTCGGGGAATACCCCTATCATCTAATTCAAAAGCGATCAGTTTGCGTTTTAGGCCATGCTCTTTTTCTTTTGCCAAAGCCTCGCTATTCACAAAACCTTTGGTGAATTTTGTAATCCACCCCAAACCAGCCTCGAAAGGTGAGGTTTTGTCATTGATGTCGTTGCCATAGAGGCAGTAGCCCATTTCTAAACGAAGGGTATCACGGGCTGCCAAGCCAATGGGTTTGATTCCGTAGTCGGCACCTGCTTCAAAAACCTTGTCCCAGATTTGTTGTACTTCGTCATTCTTGCAGTAGATTTCGAATCCGCCAGAACCGGTATAACCGGTTGCCGAAATAATGACATGATCGATACCCGCAAAACCACCCACCACAAAATTATAAAATTTGATACTTGCCAAATCTACAGAGGTCAAACTTTGCATTGCTGCTATGGCTTTCGGGCCTTGAATGGCCAAAAGAGAAAAACCCTCTGAAATATTTCTCATTTCAGCATTAAAATCAGCGTTGTATTTTGAAATATGGTTCCAATCTTTTTCGATGTTAGAAGCATTGACCACCAATAAATAGCGTTCTTCTTTGATGCGATACACGATAAGGTCATCGACGATACCACCTGTTTCGTTCGGCAGACAACTATATTGAGCTTTGCCCACGGTCAATTTACTGGCATCGTTCGAAGTGACTTTTTGTATCAAGGCCAATGCATTGGGACCACTGATTAAAAATTCACCCATATGCGAAACGTCAAAAACGCCCACCCCGTTGCGAACGGTTTCATGTTCACTATTGACACCCTCATAAGAAACGGGCATATTATAGCCAGCGAAGGGTACCAATTTCGCCCCAAGGGCCTCGTGGGTTTTTGTTAAGGCAGTATTTTTCATAGTACGGAGTTTTCGTTCTACAAAGCTATTGAATAATCTGAGGATAACATACGGGTTATAAATATAGTTTTTTGTACTATTTACAGGCAGGTTTGAGCCATGCCAGCGGCAGGCAGGTTTGAGTTTGGTTTTGAGTTTGTGGTTTCAGGTGTGCACGTTTGGTGTTTGCGGGTTTTAAGTTTAGGAGTTTAGTTTTATGATTTCACCTCAACACAACAGTTTCCCCCTCTAGTAAGAGGGGATTAAGGGGTGTGTCATTAAAACTTTTTTACTGAGTTTCAGGTTTCTAGTGCTACATTTCCCTCGGTTCCTCCTTTTTAGGAGGGAAGGGTTTGTTCAAACACTTCTATAGCCATTTTAGTTGCCTAATAGGAAACCTTTGAGATTTTCATAAGTTCTTATAGGGATGGATTTTTTCTCTTTTCCCATTACTTTCTGAATTTGTGGTGGAATTTCCAAGGTGGTGCCAATGGTCTCTTCCACAACATTCAAAAATTTTACGGGATGTGCGGTTTCAAGAAAAATTCCATAGTAATCGAGATGCGTTTCTTGGTATTTTTTTAATCCCAAATAGCCAACCGATCCATGTGGGTCGGTACAATAAGAACTATTTTGATGAATTTGCAACATCGCTTCTTTAGTCTCTTGATCGGTAAAGGAATAGGAAGAAAAGTTTTGATTCAATGCTTTAAAATTGTCTTTGAAGAGGTGCCGAATACGAATAAAGTTGCTTGGATCACCCACATCCATGGCATTTGAGATGGTCGGCGTTGATGGTTTGGGCCGGTATTCTTGGGTACGCATAAATTCGGGTACCGTATCATTTACATTGGTAGCTGCTATAAAATGTTTGACGGGCATACCCAATCGCTGTGCCATAAGCCCTGCACAGATATTGCCAAAATTTCCGCTTGGTACCGCAAACACGATTTCTTTCCCTTGTGATCTCGTCTGCTTGTACGCAAACAAAAAGTAAAATAATTGTGGCAGCCAACGGGCAACGTTTATCGAGTTGGCAGAGGTCAGCTGCATGCTTTGTAATAGATTTTCATCTAAAAAAGCGGTCTTGACCATTTTTTGGCAATCATCAAAGGTGCCGTCTACTTCCAGGGCTGTAATGTTCTGCCCTAAAGTGGTCAATTGACGTTCTTGAATATCACTGACCTTTCCGCTGGGGTAGAGGATTACCACTTTTACACCATCGACGCCCAAAAAACCATTGGCGACCGCACCCCCGGTATCTCCTGAGGTCGCTACCAACACCGTTACCTCATTGGTACTCGTTTCGTTTTCTGAAAAATAGCCCAAACATTGCGCCATAAAACGGGCACCAACATCTTTGAAGGCCATGGTCGGGCCGTGAAAAAGTTCAAGGGTCGCTACATTGTTCTCGATTTCTATAACAGGGAAGTCAAAATCAAGTACATTGGCCAATATGGTTCTTAGTTTGTTATTGGGTATTTCATCACCCACAAATTGATGAATTGCATTAAATGCGATTTCATGGTTTGATAAGTCTTCAATTCCTTCAAAAAAAGAAAGGGGCAAAGGGGTGATGCTTTCAGGAAAATATAAACCTCGGTCGGGTGCAATGCCCTTTATTACGGCTTCTTTGAAAGATGCTTTTGGTGCTTGTTTGTTTAGGCTGTAGTACTTCAATTTTTTAATGTGTTAATGTGAAAATGTATCAATGTGAGAATTTAATAATGCATAAATGTGCTAATTTGTTGATTTGAAAATATTAAATTTGACTACTGACTACTGACTACCGACTACCGACCCTCCCTCACCCCTTCAATATTGATTTTTGATACAT
>JAJRSY010000282.1 GCA_024278565.1 Bacteroidota bacterium | reverse complement strand
GATAAGATGGTCGAGGACTATCTCGAACATCATCGTAACCCGTCCAATATGGACGATGATAAAATTATACTTGAATAAGAATTCCATTCTTATACCTTATTTTTTAAAACCTATGGATTTTCAATCCATAGTGGTTTAGTTTCTTTTTTTCAATCAGACCGATTTTTCGGGAGCAAAGTTAAGCTATTAAGGTTTTTAAAATACTACTTAGTTATGGCAGTTTGAAATAGTTTAGGAGGTTGATGCAGCCATATCTAAACCAATAAATAAAAAAGAGAGGAAGAAATCGGGAAGTTTGAGAGTGACATAAGGCTTTTAGATTCGGTAATAGTTCAAAACCGCTGGAGAAGAGAAACCGCCCTTGATCACCGCGGTTTTGGTGAAAGCCCAGGAGTTCGACCATTTTCTGGAATTGCAGGGCAATGTGAAAACAAAAAAAATGTATTGATCTACCCTGAAATGGCGGGCACTTTGCTTCGGGTTTATGTTAAAAAAGTGCTCTCGGTCATTTCAACCGTTCTGTAATTTCTGGTGGTGGCCGAAACCCTGAGCTTCTGTTCCAAGAGGTTGTTATTGACCTTGGCTTTTCCGTAGCCCTTTTGACAAAAAAGACACACACAGCTTTTAGTAATCACAAATTCTTCGTTGGGGTAGGTTTCTTGATTGAATGTATCGATCAATTGCTGATTCGCTCCATTTTTCAACAAGACAAAATAGATTTGGTTATTTTTCAACGCCTCTTTTTCGTTAAAGGGTTTTGGTCTAGAATGCTTTTTGAAATCGGTCTTGTCCTTCACCAAAACAGGTACTTCAAAACCAAAAATATCTTGTATCGATTTTTGATTTTTTCTTCCAAGTGCTGAATATCGGTCGGGTCGGTCTTGAAAACCATATTGCCACTTTGAATGTAGGTATTTACATCTTTAAACCCGATATTTTCAAGTATCTCTCGTAAATGTGGCATTTTAATCTTTTTCTGGCCGCTTACGTTTATTCTCCTTAGCGGTGCAATATAGGTTCTCATAATTTTACTTTTCTACAATCGCTTTTGCAGCGATATACCCACTGGTCCAAGCATTTTGAAAATTAAAGCCTCCGGTAATCGCATCTACATCAATGACCTCACCCGCAAAAAAGAGATTATCGTGCAATTTACTACCAAAGGTTTTGAAATTGATTTCTTTTAAACTGACTCCCCCTGCGGTAACGAACTCTGCCTTGAAAGCACTTTTGCCCTCGACCTGTAAAGTACAACTGGTCAATTGATCGGAAAGGCTTTGTAAAAGCTGCTTGCTCACATCTGCCCATTTCATATTTTCAGGTATACCCGATGCCCTTACCAAATTCGTCCACAGTCGCCTGGGCAAGTCCACCGCATGGGTACGAAGCACCGTTTTTTTACCCTCCACTTCCTTGATTTGAAGTAGCAGGTTGATAATGGCCCCTACATAATAATCGGGCAACCAATTTATTTTAATAGTGAAGTTATAGTTTTTCTCGTGCAAGATTTTGGCGCCCCAAGCCGACAGTCTCAAAATTGCCGGACCACTTAGCCCCCAGTGCGTTATCAGTACGGGGCCTTCTTCTATCAATAGTGCCTTTTCGACTCTTTTGCTCTTTAGGGCAATCGTTATTTTGGGCTTGGATGAATTTGCCAATAGCTCGACCCTTGCGTTTGTGCTAAGACCTTGAATGCCCCTGATGCGTTCATCTTTTATCTTGAAAGTAAAAAGTGAGGCGACCGGGGGTTCAATGGTATGCCCCAGTTTTTTCAGTAAATCCCATATTTTGGGATTGCTTCCCGTCGCCACCAGTAATTTTTTGCAGGTATACGTTTTTTTGACCGAAGTTACCTGCCAAATTTTTTCATTGCCCTGCTTGACGGAAGTTATATCGATTACACTACTGTACATTAAAATCTTAATACCCAATCTTTTGGCCTCGTTCAAAAAACAATCGATAATGGTCTGTGAAGAATTTGAAACGGGAAACATTCTACCGTCTCCCTCCATTTTAAGATCTATGCCCCGGTCTTTAAAAAAGTTAAGGGTATCAAAACTACTATGCCTATGAAAAGGGCCTAATAGTTCTTTTTCTCCCCTAGGGTAGTTTTTGACAAGTTCACTAGGGTCGAATTCGGCATGAATGACATTGCACCTACCCCCACCAGAGACCTTTACCTTGGTGAGTACTTCTTTGCCCCGTTCTATAATGGCAATTTTCAACTTTGGATCGGCTTCGGCAATATGTATCGCGGTATAAAAACCAGCTGCCCCACCCCCTATGATCAGTACATCGAACATTATTTAATACGTTCGGGATAATTGGTAATAATACCATCAATACCCAATGTTTTCATGGCATTGATATCTTCGGGCTCATTTACCGTCCAAGTGTATATTTTAAAACCGGCTTCCCGTATTTGGACTTTGTTTTCGGGGGTGAGTGTTTTAAAATATGGGTTAATGGCCTCCGCCTTCAGTTCTTTGGCAATCGCAATCGCATCGGTGGGGTCATCTTCTGTAAGAATGGCTATCGGTATCGTTGCGTTCTTGGTCCGCATTGCCCTTAGCTCATCCCATTTAAAACTTGAAATTAGAAAATTATCCAAGCTCCAACCTTTTTTTTTTATGTAGTAATTGAGTATAAAATTGACCCTGTCGGTCGTACCCGGTCCTTTGAGTTCAATGTTGAGACGAACCTTGTTATCGATCAGTTTCAGCACATCTTGAAGCATGGGTATTCTATGGCCGCCGTTAAGTGTCAGTTGCCTTAGGTCAAAATAGCTGTATTCTTCGATCTTGCCACCACCGTTTGTCAAGCGGTCGACCGTAACATCATGAAAAACCACGGTCTCCCCACTTTTCACATTGAACACATCGATCTCGATCATATCAACACCAAGATCCAATGCCTTTTGAATAGAGGCGAGTGTATTTTCGGTTTCGTGCCCCATGGCACCTCTATGCCCAATTACCAATGGTTTGTTCATGTTTTGACAACTTAGCAGTAAAAATAATGAAAGTAGTATTCCCGTAAATTTCATTTTTGTGCTTTTTGATAGGTAATTATCCCAAAGATACAATTTGGTTGGTGAATATAGAAATTCGCATGAGGCGTGAGTTCTGTATATAAAAACAATCCATAAAGTTAAGTAATCTAAAACCAAACATATATAGTGTTAAATAAATCTGACACTGCTGCTTTTTAGTTACATTTAAAAAGAAAATAACTAATTTAATCTCTTAGGGTTTAATTCCCCGTATGCTTGCATCGAGGCAGTTTATTATAAGATTATGTTTACAAAAACAAACTTGGTCTCAACGATCGTTACTGCAATATGGTCGTTCATGGGAGGGTATTTTTTATGGGGAATTTTGGCCGACGGTTTTTTGAACAACCATTTAGGAACCGCAACGGGTGTCGGTAAGGAAATGTCCGAATTCGGTATTTTAGGGCTGGGATGCCTTATTCAAGCTTTTGCCTTTTCTACTATTTTCAGTCACTGGGGCAAAGCACGTTATACGACACTAGTCGGATTGAAATTTGGTATGTTAATAGGGGTGTTGGTTGGTTTCGGAAATGGGTCGATCGAGTATGCCACTACCCATGTTTTAGATATGACTGGGGCAATGGTCTGATTTATGTCTTTTTTTATACCGTAATGGGCTTTTTGGCGGGATTGGTATATAATAAAGCAACCTCTATTAATTGATTTTCACAACAAACCTTGCTGTATCAAAGATTTATTTCAACTTGAAAAACCACCTCCTTTGGGGGTGGTCATGTTCTTTTGGCTTCGCCTGAACCTGCAATTTGATTTAGGTTTTGTTTTTTCATTTTTTTTTGCAATCAATTGTTTGATCGGATTTAGCACTTGCCATCACCGCCCCCTATGGGAGTAGCCTTAAAAACCACCTTCTAAGAGGGTGGGTTTTTTACTCAATCGTTCTAATGGGTCGCCCTCTATGGCTATCGCATACGGGAAGAGAATAAAGCCCTATCGGATGCCCCGTGAATCTCTGGCAAGGCTCAAACGGCTCATGTCCATGCAAAGGAAACTCGTTGCCCAACGGGCAGGGCATATTGCTACTTTAGGGGAGCAGTAAAGGATATTGGACAAAAAGCAAGAAACGATATTGTTCCAGGTACAGCAAGAGATCATCAAAACCCTTGATCAACAGATATCCACCTTGGAAAAAGAGCTGGAACAGATCATCGAACAGGATCCCGAGCTGCAAAACCTCTATCAACTCCTGATCGGCATCAAGGGCATCGGAGTGGTCACGGCCCGATTTCTGATTGTTTGTACCGTTGGGTTCACCGCCTTTAAGACGTAGAGGGAATTTGCCTCTTATTGCGGGATCGCACCCTTTCCCAACAGGTTGGGAACAAGTGTCAGGGGAAGGGCCAAGGTAAGCCACCTGGCCAACAAAGAAGGGAAAACCTTGTTGAACCTATGCGCCAGTTCCGCGATCCAGTCCAATCCGGAAATGAAGGCCTATTATCAAAGAAGGGTGGAACAGGGGAAAAACAAAATGAGCACTTTGAACATCATAAGGAACAAACTATTGGTAAGGGCATTTGTAGTAGCCCATCGTGGAAACCCATATGTCAACACCATGAAGTACGTAGCCTGAACAATAAGAAAAATATATGGCAATAACCTTGCTTAAGCCATAGGATACAGGCAGGTGCGGAATTCGCAGGTAAAAGAACAACTCAAGACGAGTTCATTGTACAAGAAGGGTTAATTAGGTATATTCGGTCTTTACATTTCAAACAGCAATAGCAACCAACCACATACTTTTATGAGAACAGCATTCGGTTTTTGGGATTATTTTATTTTCGTCGCCTATGCCCTACTGATTTTAGGAGTGGGCCTGTGGATGTCACGTGACAAAAAAGGACATCAAAAAAATGCAGAAGATTATTTTCTAGCCAGTAAATCGCTTCCTTGGTGGGCTGTTGGTGCCTCGTTGATCGCTGCGAATATTTCAGCGGAACAGTTTATAGGTATGTCAGGGTCTGGTTTCGCATCAGGTCTGGCGATTGCATCCTATGAATGGATGGCGGCCATTACCTTGTTGATTGTTGGCAAATATTTCCTTCCGATATTTATTGAGAAAGGACTATATACGATTCCCGAATTTGTGGAAAAAAGATATTCCACCAACTTAAAGACCATTTTGGCAGTATTTTGGATCGCACTCTACGTATTTGTGAATCTTGCAACTGTCTTGTACCTTGGTTCTTTGGCCTTGGAAACCATTATGGGGGTTCCAATGATGTACGGTGTGATTGGGCTGGCACTATTTGCCGCAGCCTACTCGTTGTACGGAGGACTATCAGCCGTCGCCTGGACCGATGTTATTCAAGTCGTATTCTTGATTTTCGGGGGTCTGGTCACTACCTATTTGGCGTTGAACATGGTATCTGATGGAGAAGGAATGATCGCAGGTCTCAAAACCGTTTATGAGGCAGCACCAGATCGCTTTGCAATGATATTGGACAAGTCCAACCCAGAGTATAAAAACCTGCCCGGTCTTGGGGTGCTGGTTGGGGGTATGTGGGTAGCTAACCTCTATTATTGGGGTTTTAACCAATATATCATACAACGTACTTTGGCGGCAAAATCATT
>JAJRSY010000281.1 GCA_024278565.1 Bacteroidota bacterium | reverse complement strand
ATTGCCTTTATGGCCTTGTCCATTGCCATTATTCTTGGGGTGTCTTTGTTTTTTTCACCTTCGATGATCAACGAATAGAAAATTTGTTTGTCAAGGGCGGCCAAGCGGGCTGGTACCCGGGTTTCCATTTCAGGGGCCAGGGTCGGTGAAATATTGATGTAGGCATTAAAGAGCGAGTGTTCTTTAAACAACCAATAATTCTGCAAATTCGCGGTGATATCATAACCGACTATCATTTTGAAAGGTGCGGTGCTGTAATTAAGATCTAAATAGGGTATAAGTTCCATTCCCAGAAATTCAAAAAAATTTTTTGATTTTTCATTGGGCAGTCCGCTTTCTCCCCAAGCGCAATCGTCTAACCGAATGTCGCCCTTACTTTGGTCGACACCTACCACTATCATTGGGGGCATACCATGGAATTTACTGTAGAATTTGGCGTTGGCCACTACCTGATCGAACAAATATTCGCCATCAAGAACAACAGTTAACGGGTATTTTTTTTCCTTGTCATAATCTTCGGGAATATAGTAACGAACGTCTCTGCGTTCTTGAAGTTTGAACGATTCAAAAATCTCTTGGGTGACCTGGGCGTTAAGGGCTAGGCATAAAAATAATGCCAATATGGTAATTGTACGTTGCATGTAAAAGTGTTTTGGCAATGGTATTGCTATTGGTTTCTGTTCAATAACGGTAATACCAGAAAAGATATTGCCCCAAAAACGATGACCATAAGGGTTTGGGAGATCCACATGATCCATCCGAAGGCATTACCAGAAACGATACCGACCCCAAAAATCTCTAAAGACTTACTGACGAATGCTGGGTAGGCAATAAAGCCCCCATTGGTAGTGGTCATAGCAATAGCGCCGCCAACAAATGCAACTAATAGTGGTCCTATTGATAGGTCAGCGGTTTCAAAGACCGTGAATTTGACGACCCAGAACATGGCGAAATAGGCAGCCCAAATAAAGAGGGTATGAAAGATAAAAGCCCATTTATGCTTCATTTTAAAAATACTCAGAACACCTTCTAACAGGCTAGTTAAAAAATCCTTTAGTTTTAGGGCGAAACCAGAGGTTGATTTTTTAATCAGTCGAACAACAATGAACAACCCCAAAACACCAACAATAAGGGCTATCAGGCCTCCATAAAGGCCAACACCACTTTCTGCGACAAACCCAAGAACAAGTTCAGTCTGATAGAGCAGGGCGGTTATGATGATGAGTAAGAGCATGATTACATCGATTATACGTTCGGTCACTATGGTACCGAACCCTTTTTCAAAAGGCACATTTTCATAGGTGGCCAACTCCGTCGCCCTTAGAAACTCGCCAGATCTTGGTATGCCCAAATTCGCCAAATAAGAGGTCAGAATAATGAAAATACTATTGCTTAATTTGGGTTTGTAGCCCAAAGGTTCTAATAGATAATTCCATCGAATGGCTCTTGAAATATGGCTTAGAACACCAATACAGATTGAAATACCGATCCATAAAGGGTCTGCGTTTTTGATATGACCCCAGATCTCTTGTCGTTGTTCTGGCGTAGTTGAGTTGTAGAGGTACCAGACCAAAAAAACTCCCAAGGCAATTGGGAGTATTAGTTTCACTATTTTTTTCACTGTTTTGCCCAATGTCAGTTCAATAGGTTGTTCGCTTCGTTGGGGAACACCAAAGAAGGGTTGAATTTCTTCGCGTCCTCAATATCCATTCTTGCGTAGGTTATCAAAATCAAGATATCTCCAACGGCTACTTTTCGAGATGCGGCACCATTTAATGTTATTTCACCACTGCCTCTGGGCCCAGGAATGGCATAGGTTTCCAATCGCTCACCATTGTGGTTGTTCACGATCTGTACTTTTTCGCCTTGTACGATATTGGCAGCATCCATCAAATCTTCATCAATGGTGATGCTTCCTATATAATTAAGGTCTGCTCCGGTAACTTTTACACGGTGGATCTTTGATTTAAGTACTTCAATTTGCATGGTACAAAGTTAGTTAATTGAGTGCTATGTTGTCTATTAGACGAACGTCTTTCGCATAAACGGCAACAAAGGCCCTATATTTTGTATTTTTCTTTTTTCTTTGGATGGATTGTAACGTATCAACATCGGTAATCTCAATATATTCAAGTCTTAGTTCAGGATGTTCTTTAAATTGTTTTTGCACCCATTCCTTAACATAGGAAGCACTTTTTGTGCCAAATTTTATTTTGGCAGCTTTGAGGGTTTTGTAAATAAACGAAGCTTCAGACCTAAGGGTTTTCGATAGTCTTTCATTTCTTGAACTCAAAGCAAGACCATTGGTTTCCCTGACAATCGGGCAGCCAATAATTTCAACAGCGAGCTTTTGGGTTTCAACCAGTTTTTTGATAATCTGTAGTTGCTGAAAATCTTTTTTGCCAAAATAGGCCCTGTTTGGGCTGACAATAGTCAACAAAGCTTCTACTATGGTGCCTACCCCGTCAAAATGCCCATCTCTGAATGCGCCTTCCATGACTTGATCAAGACCATTGAAATCATATGACCTTGATTTCACTTGATTTCCGTAAATCGCTTTAATTGAAGGTGCGAATACGATGATTTTGTCAGAGATTCGTTCGAGTAGTTTCAGATCGGCATTGAACGTTTTTGGGTATTTAATAAGATCTTCTTCATTGTCGAACTGGGTTGGGTTGACAAAAATGCTTACGATCACTGTATCATTTTCAGAAACCGCTTTGGTAATTAATGATGCATGCCCCTTGTGCAATGCACCCATGGTAGGTACCAGCCCCAGTCCTTTGTGGGCATTCAAGGAAGATAGATGTGCTTTTAGTTCTTTTTCGGTTTTTACCAATACCATAAACCCGATGTTAAAAGGCTAGCAAACTTACTATAATTACGGCTAATCTGCATAATTTTTGTAACTTTGTCGTTACGCTCATATTTTAAATAAAACCCAGCTTTTATGAATGGTAAAAAGATATTGTTTGTATCTTCAGAATTAGTGCCCTATTTGCCGGAGAACGAGGTTTCGTTAATGTCTTATGAAACTCCAAAAATGGTCAATAGTAAAGGAGGCCAGATTCGAATATTCATGCCTAGGTACGGTAACATCAATGAGCGTAGGCACCAACTTCACGAAGTTATTCGCTTGTCGGGTATGAACTTGGTCATCAATGATATGGATATGCCTTTGATCATTAGGGTCGCTTCCATTCCGAAAGAGCGTATTCAGGTATATTTCATCGACAATGATGAGTATTTCAAAAGAAAGGCGATTTTCACTGATGAGAACGGGGATATTTTTCAAGATAACGACCAACGCGCTATTTTTTTTGCAAAGGGTGTTGTAGAAACCGTAAAGAAATTGAATTGGTCACCAGACATTATTCATATACATGGGTGGATGGCTTCATTACTTCCGTTATATCTCAGAAAATACTATGCTGATGAACCCTTGTTCAGTGAAAGTAAAATAGTGACCTCGGTCTACGGAAAATCTTTTGATGGTGAACTTGATAAAGACATAGTTAAAAAGATCGCTTTTGACGGGGTGCCAGAAGATAGTATTGAATTGCTTACCTCGCCCAATTATAATAATTTGTTAAAAATAGCCGTAGATTATTCAGATGCGATTATTTTAGCCTCCGAAGAAATTCCCGAAGAGGTATTGACCCATATTTCCAACCTTCAAAAACCTGTGTTGCCATACGTTCCTTTTCAAGAGTTTGAAGAAGCCTATGTGAATTTTTATAACACCGAAGTTTTAAAATAATCTAAATGAACTTTTTAAACGGATTTAAATTTCCTGTCTTGGCAGGAATTTTACTTGTAGTAGCCCTGGTCTCCTGTGAGCAAGATCTGACCACCATAGGTACAGGCGTAATCGACGGCAAGCCCTTTATTACAGATAAAGCAGTGTACGATGTTTTTGCGTTCAATAAAAATGTCAAAGCGGTACGCACCAACAAACTACCTATTTATCAGTTGGGTGTTTTTAACGATCCCGTTTACGGAAAGACCGAAGCCCGAATAACATCGCAGCTGCTATTGCAAGAGGTGAACCCAGTTTTTGGAGTTAATTCACAGCAGGTAGAAGAAAATCCTGATTCCACAAAACCTACCGAAATAGAAGAAAACGAAGTGGTGAAGGAAGTATACCTATATATACCTTACTTTGTGAAAAGCAACCAATTGCGTGATTCAGATCTTGACGGAGTCGATGATGAGTTCGATGCAGACCCCAATGATCCCAATAGTGATTCAGATGGTGATGGGGTAACCGATAACCAAGAAAAAGCCAACGGCACCAACCCCCTAAATGTTGATACCGATGGCGATGGCACCAATGATGGCCAAGATACCGATACGGTGAAGGATGTTTTTGCGAAAAGAGTTGAGCTGGACAGTATTTACGGAAACCGTGAAGCGCCATTTAACCTTAAAATCGAGCGTTCTACTTTTTTCTTGCGCGATTTGGATCCGAGCACCGGTTTTCAAGAAGCACAGGAGTATTTTTCGGACCAGCAGTTTTCACCGACCTTTGTTTCAGAGGTCTTTTTTGATGATATGGTCACTATCGATGATCATGAAATTTTGTTCAAAGTGGAAGTAGATGACCCTAATACGCCCGACATTAACGAGATAGGTGCTATATCTAGTAGGTTGGCACCGGGCATTTGGGTTGAACTCGACAAAGATTTTTTTCAAGAGAACATTCTCAATAAAGAAGGCGGTTCCGAACTTTTGAGCCAAGCCAATTTCAGTGAGTTTATGAGGGGGGTACATTTATCAATAACCCAAGGACCCGAGGACCTTTACTTTTTGTTAGACCTAAAAGCGGCAAAGATCACAATGACCTATGAATATGACAGCTATAATACCACTGAAGAAACAACGGAAAAAAAAGAAAAAGATTTTGTGTTCTCGTTGTTGAAATCAAACGAGAACGGATTTATTTCGGGCAATGCGGTAAATACCCTTATCAATGGCCCCCTATCACCCGAAATAGTGAATAGTTTAGATGCAACCGAAAACGCTTCAAGGTTATACTTAAAAGGCGGGGCAGGGTCATTTGCAGAAATCAATCTTTTCGATGCTGGTAATGGTGAAGAGGCCATTAACCAGATCAAGGCCAACAACTGGATCATCAACGAAGCCAATCTGGTTTTTCATGTAGATCGGGCAACTCTTGACGCTTCTGGCAATATCGTTGATAAAGATGGCAATCTTATAGAAGTGCCAAGGTTGTACCTCTACAACGCAGAGACCAAACAACCCCTTTTTGATAGAAGTTTAGATGCCGCCGATCGTAACAGTAGTTTGGCCAGTTACCCGCTCTATGATGGAATTTTAAAGACAGAGGGTGGCAAAGGGGTCAAGTACGTGATTAAAATAACCAACCATATTAACAATTTAATCGTGCGCGATTCGTCAAACGCAACCTTGGGGGTGACGATTACCCCAGATATAAGGTCTACGGGTGCGGTGAACGCTATGCTTACAAGCGAGGAAAGGGATATTCCCATTATCTCTACCATTAGCCCCTTGGGCACCGTTCTTTTTGGCAGTAATGTGTCTCAAGAGAACGAGGACAAGAAATTGAAACTTGAAATTTTCTACACCAAGACTGATTAGTGCACAGCAAATCGGTCAAAGGTGCTTTTCAGGTCTTTCATGTATACCGCTAGAATTTTTTTTACGTTGTATATGTTATTAGCAACTATAATTAAAGAATGAATCTAAAATAGGGGTATAATAATTAACGCCCAAAAAAAGTATAATTTATGTGTGGAATTGTAGGATATATAGGGCATAGAGATGCCTATCCGATTATTATAAAAGGACTTCAAAGACTTGAGTATAGAGGGTACGATAGTGCTGGTGTTGCCATTTACGATGGCACGAACATTAATCTTGCCAAGACAAAGGGCAAGGTAGAAGACCTGAAGACGACGGCCAAAAGTACTATTTCATTGGAAGGAAGTCTAGGTATTGGCCATACACGATGGGCAACCCATGGTGTGCCCAATGAT
>JAJRSY010000280.1 GCA_024278565.1 Bacteroidota bacterium | reverse complement strand
CCCGAAATTTCCGCCTGCCTCGCCGGCAGGCAGGCTTGCTCTTTTTCCGCCGATCGGCGTTAAAATTTATAGCCATAGCTATGGCTATGCCGATAAATTTTGCCTTGCTCGCCGAAAAAATAAACTGCCCGTATTCTCCCGAATTTTAAAGTGGCAGGAGTATATTGTTGTCCTCAAGAAATCTTACCAGTTTACCTGCCTGTCCGGCGAGGCAGGCCTGCCGGTAAGCATGGCAGATTCATTAAGCCTTTTTACCTTTACCCGTTACAAACAACATAGAGCCAAATATATAGGGTAATTGACCAAACCTTATTCAAAAGTTTCAAAATAAAAATCAATTTTTAACAAAATTTGCGCATTTCATCTAAAAAATTGCAGTTCGTCTAAAAGTGGGGTGCCATACGTCGGAATTGTATACTAATTCAAAAACACAATGGTTATACTAGTCTCAAATCAAAATTAACCTGCATAAATGACGTGTTTAGAATGTAATTTAGAACTCGGTTATCTCGATCATAAAAAATCAATGGACTCTTTGGGTGTTGAGTTATGCCACCAGCATACAACCCGAATGGAAAAATTGATGTCCCAAAATGGAACCCCCATAGAGGCCATACAATTGTATTATGGTTTAAAAGCATTTGGCGTGAACGCCATGCTGGAATGGTGGGACGGCAAAAAATCAGTCGACATAGCCATATCGCGGGTAAAACTCAATATTGAGATCGATTGCGAATACCACATGATGACCCATGAACAAGCTATCAATGATCTAGAGGATACCATGCATTCGTTCAAAAACGGATTTACCACCATACGCATACCCCATGTATTGATCAAGCATTACCTAAAGGAAACAGTCGACAACATAATTGGAATCATGGAGGGGCTTCGAGAAAACATCAAGGCCATTTAACCCTAAAACAAATGATTATGCCAACCTACAAAAAGATTTTGAAACTGCCCTTGCGCATTTCTATTGCCATTTTATTAATGGGTATGTTGGCAAAAATCATGGAATGGCCCAACGCTTCAAATATCATGCTCTTTGGTTTTTTTTCAATAGGCATTTTATACGTGTTCAGGTTCTTGAAAAAACCAACGAGGCAATTTATAGATTATACAAAACTGGTCTTGGTCGTTTTTTGGGCCACTAACGGTATATTTAGGGTACTTGAATTCTCCTATGCCCTGTTTTTTCAAATAATTTCGGCCATTGCTTTTGTAACTTGGTTTGTGATGGAAGGAACCGCCTATTTCTTGGATGAGGACAGAAGAGCCAAAAACAGCATCTCTCAAATACTATGGAACTGTGTGCTGGTATTGGGAACATTAGGTGTCATATCGGGCAGTCTGCTCAAATTGTTGAACTGGGACTATGCCATACACCTATTCTCATTTAGTATTACCATGATAGCCGCTTATATCCTAAAAGATGTTTTCCTCCCGGAAACCCAAAAGAAAGACGAACAAAGCAATGGGGAGTATCAGTTGTAATGGCAATTGGTTCTGATCTTACCTTATAATATCAGACCAACTCTCTACTTTATCATTTTAAGCTCGCCGTATTGGGTTTTACAATATGGCAATCCATTTCTCGTTACTATAGTTCAGTGAACCAATAACATAACTGAACAAACCCAGATTTGTCATGAGAAACATAGTCCCCTTTTTACTAGGATTCCTATTATTTCAAACCAATTCCGCACATTCCAACGAACTGGGCGATAGAAATGGGCAGGCTGTATTAAAAACGACCATTGAGATTACCTACCCGACCAACACCACCGTTTGGACCGCCCCAGGAGAGGTAAAACTACAATGGCTTACAAAAAACATACCAGCGAACAAGACCATAAAATTCTATTTATCAAAAGATGACATGGTGGTTCAAGAGCTGGGAATATTTGAGAACAACAGCTTTGCAAATGAAGTTAAATTGGATCGCGGACTGCAAACGGGAACCAATTATAGGGTTATCGGCATTGAACTGTTTCCTGACGATAAATACAGTATTGCAAAGTACGCAACACCTCTGTTCACCATAAAAAAGGCCCCCAGAAAACAAGAATCGGTAGCTCAAAATGCGAAAGCAAAGAAGAAGGTGGAAACAACACCAAAAATCAGAACTGCTTTCAACGGAAGAAATATAAACTATGTAAAGGAATTGGTGGTCACTGGCAACACTATACGAATCGGTTTATGGGACCACGGCCGAAAAGACGGTGATATCGTATCAATTTACCTCAACGGGGAAGCGATCGTTTCAAAATACCACTTAGAATACCAAAAAAAGTACTTTGACCTGAAATTGGATGCTTCCAAAGCCAACGACCTTTTTCTGTACGCCCATAATCTGGGTGAATTTCCCCCAAACACGGTTTCCATAGAAATAACCGATGGCGCTGTTTCAGAAAACATCGTACTGAATTCAGATCTCAAGAGCTGTGAGGCTGTTTTAATTAATGTCAAAGAATAGTATGCTGGTAGTTTACCACTAGTGTTAAGT
>JAJRSY010000279.1 GCA_024278565.1 Bacteroidota bacterium | reverse complement strand
ATCCAATGCCTTTGCTTTAAAAGATAAAATTTATTACAACGCTTTAAAATATGCTATGCAACAAATTAAGGAGTTATCAACAAATCAATATCAAAATGTGGCGTAAATGTAACTATTTTGCGTAAGGTCAGTTAATAAAACGGTTTTAGGGGTATAACAAATATTTACCCCTTACGAGTTTAAAATCGTTTAAAGCATTTTGCCAGGTCGCTTTGATTTCCTCTTCGGTCATACCTGATTCGATCTGCTTTTGTAGTTTTTCGGTACCGGCATGTTTTGTAAATCCGCCTGTATTGAAGATCAAAGTTTTGTCAGTAGCATTAGTATGAGCGTCGATAAGCCAATGTAATGATACTTCGTTCATTTTCTTGATTTCACGTAGATCCTTACCGTAGCACAATTTTCCGTTTTCCTTTGGATGTTTGGATCCAAAGTTGGGCCGGGGCGTATAGCTGAAACTATATTGGGTACTATCTAAAAAAGAGGCCCCGTAGCGTTGAAACTGAAATTCGGTGCCCCTACCGGCATTGATATTTGTTCCTTCAAAGAGGCCAAGGCTTGGGTACAGGTGTATTGAAACATCATTGGGCAGATTGGGTGAAGGTCGAATGGGTAGGCTGTACTGCGATTGGTGTGTCCAATTTTCAAGGCCGATAACGGTCAGGTCAGCTTTTTTTTCACCCTTTAGCCATTTTTCCCCATTGATCATTTTTGCATATTCGCCTATTGTCATACCATATACCAAGGGTATTTGGGTCATTCCTAAAAAGCCTTTATGTTGGGCTTCCATTGTTGGGCCGTCAATATAATGTCCGTTCGGGTTGGGTCGGTCCAAGACAATGATGGGCAGTTTGTTTTCTACACAGGCTTCCATCACCAACTGAAGGGTAGCGATATAGGTGTAAAACCGCACCCCAACATCCTGTATGTCAAAAAGTACCACATCCAATTCTTGTAATTGTTCTTTGGTAGGTTTTCTGTTTTTGCCGTAGAGCGAGATTAGGGGCAGTCCGGTTTTGGTATCGGTGCCGTCCTTTACCTTTTCGCCAGCATCAGCCCGCCCACGAAAACCATGTTCGGGCGCAAATACTTTTTTTACATCTATCTGTAAAGAAAGAAGTGAATCTACTAAATGGGTATGGTGTGATGCCGTAAAGATCACGCTAGTCTGGTTGGCAACGACACCTACTTTTTTCCCACGTAGTAGGGGCAGGTACTTCTCGGTCAGATTGGCGGCAATTACAATTGGCTTCGGGTGAACGCTGTCTTTTTCGATTTTAGCGCTGAGGGTACTTTTTTTCTCGGTTTTGGGTTGGTTTCCACAGGCCGAAAAGACTAAAAACCAAATGAAAACTGTACTTTTGAAACTAGATAAAAACACCATAAATTGAATTTTGAATATTTTTTGGCCAAGCGACTTATTACGGGGGCGGCCCATAAAGTTAGTATATCTGCGCCAATAATAAAAATAGCGATAGCTGCTATTGCTCTGGGTATTATCATGATGCTCGTCGCTATTGCCACCAGCTTGGGGCTAAAGCATAAAATACGTGAAAAAATAACCGCGTTCAACGGCCATATCCAGGTTTATAACTACGATAACAATAATTCCGATGTTTCGGTAGTGCCCGTTTCTTTGAACCAAGAGTTCTACCCTGAGTTCAAATCGGTCGAGGGTATTTCGCATGTACAGGCGGTAGCGAGTAAGGCGGGGGTCATTAGAACAGAGAATACGTTTGAGGGCATAATAGCCAAGGGCATAGGCAATGATTTCAACTGGGCGGTTTTTAAAGAATATTTGGTAGCCGGTCGGTTGCCCAATTATAATGAAGGGCTGAACGATGAGGTGTTGATGTCTCGTTTGATGGCGAACCGCTTACAACTCGGGGTAGGCGATTCTTTTTTTGCTATATTCTTTAAGACGGGAGGTGCCGATCAAATACCCAATCAACGTAAATTCAACATCGTTGGTGTTTACGATAGTGGTTTTGAAGAATTTGACGGGCTATATGTCTTTACCGATATACGCCATATTCAGCGCATGAATAAATGGAAGCCCGATCAGGTCGGCAATTTTGAAGTCTTTTTAAATGATTTTGACCAGCTTGGACAAAAGAGCAAAGAGATCTATGGCAAGACCTTGTCAGAACTTGACACCCAGACCATCAAAAGTAAATACGGAACTATTTTTGAATGGATAAGTATGTTCGATTTCAATGTTGCCCTTATAATTGGTATCATGATAATCGTAGGGGGCATCAATATGATTACGGCCTTATTGGTACTTATTCTAGAACGAACACCGATGATCGGAATATTAAAGGCACTGGGTGCTTCAAATTGGAGCATTCGAAAGGTGTTTTTGTACAATGCTGTCTACCTAATAGGTATTGGTCTCTTATGGGGCAATACCATCGCTTTGGGTGCGATATGGATTCAGAACAAGTACAAGATAGTAAGGTTTCCGAACCCTAAGGAGTATTATATTGATTATATACCCGTGCAAATTGATTGGTCGACCGTTCTTTTGCTGAACGTAGGTGTATTGTTTCTTTGTTTGTTAATGCTGTTACTACCTTCTTATATCATAACAAAAATAACACCCGTAAAGGCTACTAAGTTTGAGTAGATGTAATATTAGGATAGTAGTGCCTGCCAGCAGGTTCAAAAATGAATGATAAGAATGTAGAAATGTGTGAATAAAATATTAGGTATTTGAATTATTTTTTTTCTACTAAACCACTAAACTACCAAATCCATACCATGAACTACGCAAAAAACATACTTGATACGGTCGGAAATACGCCATTAATCAAAATGAACAGACTTACGGCTGGGCTGGGCTGTTTGGTGCTGGCAAAGTACGAGACCTTTAATCCGGGCAACTCGGTAAAGGATCGAATGGCGGTTCAGATGGTGGAAGATGCTGAGAAATCAGGTGTTTTAAAACCAGGGGGAACAATTATTGAAAGCACCTCGGGCAATACGGGCATGGGGCTCGCACTTGTAGCCGTCATAAAGGGCTATAAACTCATTTGCGTGATAAATGACAAACAATCAAAGGAAAAGATTGATATTCTTAAGGCCATGGGCAGCGAGGTATATGTTTGCCCTACCGAAGTCGCCCCTGAAGATCCTAGAAGTTATTATTCTACGGCGAAGCGTTTGGCCAATGAGGTTCCCAACTCTTGGTATGTGAACCAGTATGACAACCCTTCAAATGCGAAAGCTCACTATTTAAGTACAGGTCCGGAAATTTGGGAGCAGACGGCGGGTAAAATCACCCACTTCGTAGTTGGTGTAGGTACCGGGGGTACCATTTCAGGGGTAGGCAAGTACCTGAAAGAGAAGAACCCGAACATCAAAATCTGGGGAGTGGATACCTTCGGATCTGTATTCAAAAAGTACCATGAAACGGGAATTTTCGATGAAGATGAAATATACCCCTATATCACCGAGGGCATTGGAGAGGATATTTTACCTAAAAATGTCAATTTTAAGGTAATAGATGGTTTTACCAAAGTAACCGATAAAGATGCTGCGGTATATACACAGCGATTGGCCAAAGAAGAAGCCATGTTTTTGGGTAATTCGGCAGGGGCGGCCATAAAAGGGGTGTTGCAGCTAAAAGAACATTTCTCCAAAGAAGATGTGGTAGTGGTGCTCTTTCACGACCATGGTAGTCGTTATGTAGGTAAAATGTTCAATGATGATTGGATGCGCGAAAAGGGTTTTGTAGATTAGTTTAACTATCTTGAAAAAAAAATGAGTGATGTCAAAAAAGAAGTTCCTATTTCGAAGTCTTGCTGTTAAGGACCTGTTTTTTATTATTTTGCTGACATCAATCAGTGCCTGCAGTAGTGATGATAATGTTGTGCCTGTAGTTTCTGATGAAGTGCAACAAGAGGAGCCCGAAGTAGCCGTAGAAGACAAACTCCCTCTTTTTTCTATAACTACCGATGGAATTGAAATTGTTGATGAGCCGAAAATAGACGCCCAAATAACGATTTCAGAAAAGGGCAATGTTGTTCATGATGGAATGATAGGTATCGAGATCAGAGGGTCTTCATCGCAAATGTTTCCTAAGAAATCGTACGGTTTTGAAACACGTGATGCTGAAAACAATGATACCGATGTTTCCTTATTAGGATTTCCCGAAGAAGAAGATTGGATTCTTTATGCACCGTACAGTGATAAATCACTCGTTAGAAATTTGTTGATTTATGACCTTGCGCATGACATGAACAGGTATGCAAGTCGAAGTCAGTTGGTTGAGGTGAGCATTAATGGTGACTATAGGGGTGTTTACGTTTTTATGGAAAAATTAAAACGTGATATAGAGCGTATAAATATCAACAAATTGAAAGATGACGAGAATAGTGGTGAGGACCTGACCGGAGGCTATATTCTAAAAATCGATAAAGGGTTTGATGAGCAAAATTCCTTTAGTTCTCAGTGGGGGTCCTCTATGGATTCAGATAGTCAAGAGATACGGTTTATATACACCTACCCCAAAGCGAATAAGATAGCCCCCGAGCAAAAAGATTATATTTCAACCTATATCAATGATTTTGAAACTGCTTTGGCTTCCGATAACTTTACGGATCCGGTCAATGGTTATTCTGCCTTTATAGATGTCGATAGTTTTGTTGATTTTTTCATCTTGAACGAACTCTCGAACAATGTTGACGGTTACCGTATCAGTACCTATATGCATAAGGATAAGAACGGAAAATTGAAAATGGGTCCAATTTGGGATTTTAACCTGGCCTTCGGTAACGCCGATTATTGCAGTGGTGGTGAACCCGATGTTTGGGCCTATGAATTCAATGAACGATGTCCTAGCGATTCATTGAGTGTTCCTTTCTGGTGGAGTAGGTTGCTGGAAGACCCTAGTTTTGTCACCCTTTTAAAAGAGAGATGGGGTGCCTTGAGAGGCAGTACATTATCAACAGCAAGTGTTCGATCTAAGGTTGATGGTTATATTGATGTTCTCGATAGATCAGGTGCCCTAAAAACGAATTTTGATACCTGGGATGTTTTGGGCAACTATGTCTGGCCCAATGTTTTTATTGGCGACACTTATATCGAAGAAACCGATTATTTAAAAGGTTGGATTTCAAATAGAACGGTTTGGATGGACGGAGCCATAAATGCACTTTTGGTCGATCAATACAAGAGTAAGGTATGATATCATTAAAACTAGAGGGCCAATTGGTTAAAGTCGATGCTGGTGAATTGACAGGCTATCAAGTTGATGGGCACGAGTATATGCATCAAAAGGGAAGCCCCGGTTGGGGCAGTTCAGATACCGAAATGTTTCCGATCATCGGTCCCACGGCCGAGGCAGGTTTTCAAGTACAGACACCTAGAGATGTTGCCATTCAAGACCAACACGGACATTTACGTGAAATGAACTATGAACTGGTCACGCAAACTGACGTTATGGTAGAATACAAGAAAAGCTATGTAGCTCGAACGCCGGTCAAGAACTCAAAATATCCCACAAAGTCTGACAAACAATTTTTGTATTGGACCTACGATTTTGAGTTTCGAAAAAAAATTCAGTTAACGGCCCAGGGACTCAAAATTTCGTTTACCATCACTGGCGAACGTGATACGCCCTATATGATAGGTTATCACCCCGCATTTAGATTGACGACCAAGAACCCAATTGTGATAGCGGGTAAAAAGACCATTTCACTTAATGAAATACTTGCTGTTGGCAGCAGGGCATACCAGCTATCTGATTGCGATCTCGTTGTATTAAAAGATAAAAACGAACTTCAAATAAAAACAGAAGGTTTCGGTAGTTTTATGTTATGGACGGAAGTTGGAAATATGGTCTGTATCGAGCCAATTACCTTCTACCCCTATGAAGTTAAACCGCAAAACCTTCATGAAGGGTTTCAGTATTTAAGGGAGAATGAGAAAGTGTTTACAATAAGCATATCGGTGAATGGCTAGGGATTCATTTTTCGCTCTCAAAATCAATTGATATCTCAAGAACCATAGCGTATATTTTTACAAAACTTTGTAAACCATAAATTCTAAAGATCTATGAGAATTTTTTCAAGCTTGCTTGCACTATTGTTTTGTACAACCCTAATATCACAAGAAACCATGAACGATTCGCTACCGTATGCATCTATTCCCGAAGCACCAGAAAACTATACGCCAGGTAAGGTGGTGTCACGAATGATCGATGGTCTGGGTTTTCGGTATTATTGGGCCACCGAAGGTCTGACCGAAAAAGACCTGTCTTATGAACCGGGCAATGAGGGGCGTACTATTTCGCAGGTTTCGGATCATTTATACGGACTTTCACGGGTAATAGTGAATTGTGCCAAAAAGCAACCGACCGATTTCTCTCAAAAACAGCCAGAATTGATGCCAGCGGAAAAACGAAAAGCGACATTGCAAAACTTCAAAACCGCTAGTGAATTGTTTAAGGCTACCGATGACATAGCGGGGCATAAAATTATTTTTATACGGGATGGCACTACTTCTGAATTTCCTTTTTGGAACAATCTTAATGGCCCGATCGAAGATGCCATTTGGCATGCAGGGCAGGTAGTTGCCTTAAGGCGAATCGCAGGTAACCCGATCAACCCAAAAGTAAATGTGTTTTTGGGTAAATTGAACGACTAGGGCGCAGGCAACTAAATTATTTTTATTCCGTTAGTATATAGCGTATTTCGATGTGCTGGTTGAAAACAATTTAAAAATACTGAAATCGATTAACAGGATTGGACTTTTAGTGGTGGTGGGCATTTTCACTATTATTGGCTGTAGTACAAATGATACTATACTGCCAGATCAGAATTGTGTGACCGAAAACTATTTTTCGGAGCATACTTCTAGAAATTTCGATATGGGGTTTACCTCATGTAGTCTCGGCCCCAATTCACAAGATGTGACGGGTACATGCCAGTTTGTAGAGACGGGTCATCTAGCCGAAAACCTATCAATACCAACCTTAAATGTATCTATCAATGGAGATGAATGTGGGCAAAACGCCTATTTAGAGACTCTTTTGACAAATGCCCAAGTACAAGATTATGAGTTTGTTATCTGGTCGGCACATAGAGGTTACGATGCGCTTTTGCAGATTTTTCCTGAAGAGGTAAAAGACTCGGTAAGACTTTGGGGAGACACAGGTTTGCTCGACGAAAACGGAAATAAAAGAGTGTCTTGCGCAACTTGGAAAACTGTTTTTAATAAATAAATGGGCTTGCTGTTTGATTGGAATTTTTCTTAGTAACCAAGGTTACATTCATTTGCACATTTAAACGTAAATTTGTTAAATGCAAAAATACCTTCCTTTTCTTCAGTGGTTACCGAACTATCGTAAAGACTACTTGTTGAAAGATTTGGTTGCCGGGCTTACTGTTGGTGTTGTTCTGATACCACAGGGCATGGCCTATGCGATGATTGCCGATCTACCCCCTGTTTACGGTTTGTACGCTTCTATTTTTCCGTTGTTGGTGTATGCTCTTTTGGGCACCTCAAAGCATTTGGCCCTGGGTCCCGTTGCAATCGATTCACTTTTGGTAGCGGCAGGTTTAGGAGCTTTAAAAATTTCAGGGGTCGAGGATTATATTACCATGGCCATTTTTTTGGCTTTTATGGTAGGCGCGATCCAGATGTTGTTGGGTGTTTTTCGAATGGGTTTTTTGGTAGGGTTTTTATCAAGACCTGTGATCAGTGGGTTTACCTCAGCAGCGGCTTTTATTATAATCTTCAATCAGTTCAAGCACTTATTGGGCATCGAAATGGAACAGAGCAGTCACTTTAATATATTGTTCATAAACATATTTGAACGAATATCAGAAACAAATTGGTATGACCTCGCTATAGGTGTGCTTGGTATACTTATGATTATCGGCTTAAAAAAATGGAACTCAAAAACCCCTTCAATACTGTTGGTGGTGGTCTTGGGGATTTTAGCTGTTTATTTTCTTGATTTGGAATCATTCGGAGTTGAGATTGTGGGAAAAGTGCCCATCGGGCTGCCCGATTTTCAAATACCGGACTTCAAACATGAAAATGCCTTGAGCATCTGGCCCATAGCCCTGACCTTGGCCTTGGTGGGTTATCTAGAGGCGATATCGATCGGTAAAGCACTGGAAGAAAAAGATGGAGAGGAAACCATTGATGCCAACCAAGAGTTGATCGCTTTGGGCGCATCAAACATGGTAGGTTCTTTTTTTAGGTCTTATCCGGTTACATCTAGTTTTGCGCGTTCGGCAATAAACAGGGAGGCAGGGGTGAAAACCAATATATCGGCCTTGTTCACGGTAGCATTAATAGTACTTACATTACTTTTTTTAACACCTCTGTTCTATTTTCTGCCCAAAGCGGTATTGGCGAGTATCATTATGGTGGCGGTTTTTGGATTGATCGATCTCTCTTATACAAAAGAACTATTTAAGAATCAAAAGGATGAATTTGTGGTATTGTTGGCCACCGTTGCCATTACCCTTTTTATTGGTATTCCGCAGGGTATATTGATAGGGATGTTGTTTTCGCTACTATTGATGGTCTATCGTACATCAAAACCGCATTTTGCGGTTTTGGGAAATGTGGAGGGTTCTGATTATTATAAAAATGTTAATCGATTTGGTGACGGGGTGATTGTCCGAAATGATTTGTTGATCGTTCGTTTTGATTCGCAGCTCTATTTCGGTAATGCCAGCTTCTTTAAGAAACAGTTACTGAATTTTATCAAAGAAAAAGAATGTGGTTTAAAAGGGGTGATATTGAATGCCGAAGCTATAAATTATATTGACAGTAGTGCCGCACGAATGCTTACAAAGCTTATAGCCGATCTTCACGTTAAAGGTTTGACCTTTTATATTTCTGGAGCCATTGGCCCAACACGAGATACCATTTTCACGAGTAATATCATCAAAGAACTACAAAAAGAGCACCTTTTTGTTTCTACAAAAGAGGCGGTGGCCTATTTTGATGATCCAAATTGCCTATCGAATATTCAACGAAAGGTTGCGTATCAGAATAGAACTAATTGTGAATAAAAAGAAATATTGTGATTTCAGAATTTGTTAGTGACACATGCCGGATTATTGATTTTGATGTTCGTGGAACTGCCTTATTAAAATAAATGGGTATTGCCTATGAATTTGAAAGCTTATTGAAACATCAACAATTTCGTTATACAATCAGGCCAGATAGCATAATCACACTTTTAGGGAGTTCTTAAAAAGGGATAGTACATTTGAATCAACAATAAGAAAATCAAATGAAGAACAATAACCTGGTGAAACTAATCACATAATCATATTTTTCGGGCCTACCTTTCTCCATTTTAATAGGTGTCTTTATTTGCCCTATCAACTGTTTTGGTGATTCGTCCATACAAACTACTGGACGTAAAGCATTGTATGGCCGTTTATAGACTTCCAATACTTTTTCCATATTGCCCAACCTGTCTTTTTTCAGGGTTTTAATTCGTTTTTTTGTAACTAATCAGCATCAAGTTTTAGAGCCGACCTCTTGAGTACCGGAACGAAAATCTAAACGCAAGGAGCGCAAGGAAAAATTGCAGGGTTCGTAAAGTATTTAAAACCAATATAATATGGGTGCACGACAAATTTCCCTAAATCGAACAGGTCTGGACAGTTTCGCTTTGGAGCCGTCCCCACCCTGCCTGTCCGGCCAGGCAGGCTAACCCTCCTCCGAAGGGAGGGAACCGTTTCTCGACACCTATTTTT
>JAJRSY010000278.1 GCA_024278565.1 Bacteroidota bacterium | reverse complement strand
TGTGTTCTCTGCCCATAATTCTAAATTTCAATAAACATCTTTTTTTGTAACTGATCAGTCTATATTAAACGCTCCAATTAACCGCAATGACCGCAATAGAAACGCAAAGAGCGCAAGAGCCTATAAATTGTTGACCACTGGTCTAATGCCATTTTTAATCAAGGTTACCTTAAAGTTGATCAACAGACCAAGTTTGCAATCCGATAGTTTTAAATATGTCAATCCCGAAACTTCGGGAGGGCTAAATGTATGTCGTTTAACGCCTCTACCTATTTGATTTCAATGATCACCTTGTTTTCAACCAATAGATCAACACGATACTCAATTCCCGGTTTCACGTCCTCATATATCAACGGCAGTGGTTTCCGCTTTACAACCTGTAATCCGGACCTGCCCAATTCGTAGAACAAACATTCTTCATAAGAACTTTCCAACAGGCCAGGCCCAATGCACGATGTACCTTTAAGGCGCGATCAAATATAATATAATTTTAGATAGTTGGTTTTCAGTATGGCCTTACGTTTCTTGCGTTTCTATTGCGGTCATTGCGGTTAAAATTAATTCTGGGCATTATTCAAACTGATTAGTTACTAAAAAGTCAATAACTTCGGGGCAAGCCCACCTGTCTGGTCGCCCGGTTAAACCTCTCGAAGTTTCGGGAGTGGGATTCAATCCAATAAAATCAATTGAGGTAGGTTTTGATCTACGATTTCGCCGTTGTAGACCAAAACCCATTCCATAGAATTGGTCAAAACATAAAACTTAGAGAGTTCACTCAACAACCTATTTTGGGCATTCGATCTTAAATTGGATGCTTCCACCTTTTTCATCAAAGATGCGTTGACGTTTTTCTTGATCTTGTTATAGTCAGCGGCATTGAACTGGTTCAGATAGTCTGCGGTAACATCGTAATATTCAAAATCAGGGTTTATCTTGATCTCAGCTTCAGGAATGCTCTTGATAACAAGTGTTTTGTTGGGTCCATCTATTTCAAAATCGATTTCACTTAGGTCATAGGCAACGGTCACCTCGGCATTGACCACCACCAGGGCCTTTTTATCGGCGGTCACCAAAGGTCCGAAAAGTTGGTATGAATCCTTATAATTATAGACCTCGGCAAAATGACCTTCGGTAACGATCAGTTTAGAAACGTTATCGATCTGTTGCTGGATCAGCATGGAGTTTTCTTGTAAGATCGATTTTTCTTTTTTATCCGTAGAACAAGAACGAAAAACCAAAACCCCGACCAAAGTGATCAATGCACCTAGTAGTATTTTTTTCATAATGGCAATCTTTATTTTGGTTTTCAATGCTAAAACTCCATAAACGGATACTCTTGCTGAAGATACGAGATTTTATCTTCAAGGGATGCTAAAAATTCACGGTGCTGCTCAGAACGCTCATCAAAAGGCCGGTGATCTAGCCCCTTTTGAATTTCTGCTACCTTTTTCATGACAGAATGCGCTTTTGGTGCGAGCCATACTTCGGCAAACTTTTCCCAAATATAATCAATGGCCAATTGATTGGGGTGAACCATATCAGCCTTATAAAAACGATAGTCGCGAAGCTCATCCATCATAATTTCATAGGAAGGAAAGTACTGTAGCCCCCTAGCCCCCATAGGGGGAACTTCGATCAGCTCGTGCAACGCTGTTATCAAATGCGCTTTGCTTCTTTGGTTTTCAACAAAGCCGTCTTTTAAATGTCTTATGGGGGAAACGGTAAAAACAAACTGCACTTTTTTGTTCACCGACCGAACCAAAGCAATAGTGTTCTCGATACTTTTTACAACCTCATTTGCCGAAAGCAGCTCTTTGGAAAAATCTTTTTGGGGCATTTTATGGCAGTTCGCCACTATTGCACCCGTTTTGGTTCTACGATATACCCAGGCCGTACCCAAGGTGATGAGAATGTGTGTGGCTTTGGTGAACTGGTTATTTGTTTTTTCAAGGTTTTTGTTCAGATTGCGCAGCACTTTCTCTTTTGAGGTATCGCTCAAATCAGAATGGGAATCAAAACAATGCCAGCGTTCGTTCAGAAAGAAAATATCATTTTTGGAGTATCGTTCCCCACTTACCGCCTTTGAAACCAGTTTCTCGATAGCAAGTGGGTGAAACAAGATCCCAAACGGATTTTGCACCAACTGAAATTTAAAACAATCGAGCTTTTTACCGATATTCTCAGAAAAACAAGAGCCCAACAAAAGCAATTGGCTTTGATGGTCAATTTGGTGCTCTGCTATTGTCAACGGTATTTTTGTTTGGAGTTTCATTTTGTTATTTCGACCTGCAAGGTTTCAACTCGGATACCTGCAAGGTTTCAAGAACCTTGTAGGTCTGAAAACCTTGCAGGTCTTGCCCGAAATACCCATAGAGGTCCAGAAATTATCTAATCTAAATATTCTTTGCCCTTCTCAAGTGCCTCTGCAATTCCAGCAGGGTTCTTGCCCCCGGCCGTGGCAAAAAATGGCTGTCCGCCGCCGCCGCCTTGAATGTACTTGCCCAGTCCACGGACAATGGTTCCGGCATTTAAGTTCTTTGAAGCTACCAGTTTCTTTGATATGTAACACGATAAAAGTGCCTTTCCTTCTTGTTCGGTCGCGAAAAGCAGGAACAGATTATCTTTATTGCTTCCCATTTCAAAAGAGAGGTCTTTGATACCGGCGCCATCCAAATCAAGCTTCTTTGCTAAAAACCGCGCTCCATTGATATCTTCCAATTCATTGAGCAGTTCATCTTTGAGGTTTTTGGTTTTATCTTTTAATAAGATTTCGACTTCTTTTTTTAGTTTGGAATTTTCGGACTGAAGAACCTTAACAGCCTTAACAGGATCTTGGGCATTGTTCAGTACATCTTTTATTTCGAACAGCCTTTTATTGTTCTCAAAATAAAAATCCTTCACGGCATCTAAAGTAATGGCTTCTATCCTTCGAATACCGGCAGCTATGGCACCTTCTGATTTTATTTTAAAATGCCAGATATCGCCCGTGTTTTTTACATGGGTGCCACCACATAATTCTATGGACTGACCAAAACGGATCGTTCGTACCACATCGCCGTATTTTTCACCGAACAATGCCGTCGCACCTTTTTTAAGGGCCTCCTCCATGGGTACGCTTCTATCTTCCTGCAATGGCAGTTGCCCCTCTACCCTGGCATTCACAAAATTTTCAACGTCTCTTAGCTCATCGACCGTTATTTTGGCAAAGTGCGAAAAATCAAACCTCAAATATTTAGAATGTACCGCAGACCCTTTTTGTTCAACATGAGGGCCCAGAACTTCCCGTAGTGCCTGGTGCAACAAATGGGTTGCCGTATGGTTGGCGGCCGCTCTTCGGCGTTGGTTTTTATCGACCGCTGCTTTAAAGGTATCTGCTGTGTTTTTAGGCAAATTCTTGGAAAGATGTACAATTTCGTTGTTTTCCCTTTTCGTGTCCAAAATATATACTACATCACCATTTCGTGCTTCTAGATAGCCTTTATCACCAACTTGCCCACCACCTTCGGCATAAAAAGGGGTTAGGTTAAATACCATTTGGTAGAGTTCTCCTTCTTTTTTTGAAATAATTCTCCTGTATTTAACAAGCTTTACATTGGTTTCCAACAAATCATAGCCTACAAATTCCTGCTCTATGTCATCGGTCAATACAACCCAGTCGTCTTTAGAGGTTGCCGAGGCCAACTTTGAACGGTCTTTCTGTTCTTGCATGGCCTTTTCAAATCCTTTTTCATCCAAAGAGTAACCTCTCTCGCTTAAAATCAATGCGGTAAGATCAATAGGAAACCCGTAGGTGTCATAGAGCTCAAAAGCCTTTTTACCATCGACTTCTTTTTCTTCGGTATTGCTGATGATGGTATCTAACAGCACCAGGCCCTGGTCAAGGGTTCTTAAAAAGGAATGCTCTTCTTCTTTAATTACATTAACGATCAATTGGCTTTGCTGCTTTAACTCGGGAAAAGCATCTCCGAGTCCAACTGACAACACGTTGACCAAGCGGTACATAAAAGGCTCTTTGGTATTGAGAAAGGTAAAACCGTACCTGATGGCCCTACGAAGAATTCTACGAATCACATAACCTGCCCCTGTATTACTCGGTAACTGTCCGTCTGCAATTGAAAAGGCCACCGCCCGTATATGATCGGAAATTACCCGAATGGCTATATCGGTTTCTTCTCCCGAGGCTTCGGGATTGCCGTATTTTGAATTGGTGATTGTTTCGATCTCACGAATTATGGGAATGAAAATATCGGTATCATAATTCGATTTTACGCCCTGCAGCACCATACAGAGCCGCTCAAAACCCATTCCCGTATCTATATGCTTTGCTGGAAGCGGCTCTAGCTTACCATCAGCTTTACGGTTATACTGAATAAATACGAGGTTCCAAATCTCAACTACCAAGGGATGGTCTTTATTGACCAGCGAAGCCCCTGGCACTTTCGCCTTTTCTTCGTCAGAACGAATATCTACATGGATCTCAGAACAAGGACCACAAGGACCTTGACTGCCCATCTCCCAAAAATTGTCCTTTTTACTGCCCATGACGATCCTCTCTTTGGGCACTATTGCTTCCCAAAGAGCAAAAGCTTCCAAATCCATTTTCAACTTATCGGCATCGTTGCTTCCTTCGAACACAGACACATAAAGGCTGGCCTTATCTATTTTTAGAACATGGACCAACAACTCCCAGGCCCATTTTATGGCTTCTTCTTTAAAATACCCACCTTCTGGTCGAGCCGGGTCGCCAAAACTCCAATTGCCCAACATCTCGAACATGGTATGGTGGTAGGTATCTTTACCCACCTCTTCAAGATCGTTGTGCTTACCACTTACCCTAAGGCATTTCTGCGAATCGGCCACCCGCTGATTTTTGGCAATAGTATTGCCCAGAAAGAACTCTTTGAACTGGTTCATACCCGCATTGGTGAACATCAAAGTGGGATCGTCTTTGATAACCATTGGGGCCGATGGTACAATTTTGTGGTCTTTTTCCTTGAAAAAATTCAGAAACTGGGCTCTTATTTCCTTTGAAGTCATATAAACTGGTAAGTTTTGCTAATTTTAACGGTTTCTACAAAACAATTTTTATATTTGTTTGTTCAGTTAAAACGACACAAAAATAGGATAAAATACATTCATGTCTAAAGTTAAGTACTATTACGACCCTGATACGCTTTCGTATAGAAAGATAGAGCCAAAAAAATCACGGAGGTACCTCAATATAGGATTGTTTGTTTTGGGTTCTTTTCTTTTTGGGCTATTTTCACTTGTTCTATTATTAAACACCAACCTTATCAATACCCCAAGGGAGCTTTCTTTGTCTAGAGAAGCAAATAATTATGAACTTCAATTCGAGCTGTTAAATAAAAAAATGGGGCAGATCGAAGAGGTCCTTGTCAATATCGAAGATCGTGACAACAATATATACCGGCTGTATTTTGAGGCCAACCCCATACCCGAAGAACAACGCCGTGCCGGTTTTGGGGGTATCAACCGCTATAAATCGTTGGAAGGGTTCAATAACTCCGATATGGTGATCGCTACCACAAAGCGTTTGGACATCATTAAAAAACAGATGACCATACAATCGAAATCTTTGGATGAAATAACCGAACTGGCAAAAGAAAAAGAAAAATTACTGCGCGCCATACCCGCCATAAAACCCATTAACAACGATGCACTGACCCGAATGGCCTCGGGCTTTGGTTGGCGGTCTGACCCATTTACAAAAGCACGTAAAATGCACCGTGGAATGGATTTTACCGCCCCAAAGGGAACTCCCATTTATGCATCTGGTGACGGAAAAGTCAGTAGGGCCGACAATAATTCATCTGGTTATGGAAAGCATATACGCATCGACCACGGCTATGGCTATGTCAGTCTCTATGCCCACATGAGCAAATACAATGTAAAAAAAGGGCAAAAGGTAAAACGTGGAGACTTAATAGGTTTTGTCGGTAATACGGGTCGTTCAGAGGCACCGCACCTGCACTATGAGGTTTGGAAAGATAAAGACCGTATCAACCCCATCAACTTCTATTACGGTAGTTTATCGGCAAAAGAATTTGACAATATGCTGAAATATGCCACACAAGAAAACCAATCTTTGGATTAATGCAGATAGAACTCCCTGAAAAGCGATATTACGGCATTGGCGAAGTGGCCAAGGCCTTTAGCGTGAACACCTCATTGATTCGATTTTGGGAAAAGGAGTTTGATGTACTCAGGCCCAAAAAAAATGCAAAGGGCAACCGCAAGTTCACACCCCAAGATATCAAAAACCTTAAGTTCATATACCATTTGGTCAAAGAAAGGGGATTTACCTTAGAAGGCGCAAAGACCCATTTAAGGGAAAACAGACAAAAAACACTCCATAATTTTGAGATCATCGAAAAACTCGAACGGGTGAAGGCAGAACTCAATAAAATCAAAGATCAACTCTGAAAATCAATACTATTTTAATTGACAGAATACCAACCTTAAAAACACGAGAAAATGAAAAAAGGATTAATTGTACTGATCGCTTTGGGGGCAATCGCATTTGCCCTCTACCAATGGGGCGTTGGCTTCAACAATACGGCCGTTGAACATGAAGCGAATGCCAAGACCGCATGGTCAAACGTAGAAAGCTCTTACCAACGAAGAAACGACCTCATAGGCAATCTGGTCAAAACAGTGCAAGGTGCGGCAGATTTTGAACGGGGCACCTTGACCGATGTAATAGAGGCAAGGGCAAAAGCAACCTCAACAACAATCGACGCAAACAACCTGACCCCTGAAAAAATGGCAGCCTTTCAGCAAGCGCAAAGTGGTTTGACCGGGGCACTCAGTAAGTTGATGGTTGTGGTGGAGCGATACCCAGAATTAAAGGCGAACCAAAATTTTCTAGAACTGCAAGCGCAGTTGGAAGGTACTGAAAACCGTATTAACGTGGCCCGGGACCGGTTCAATGAAAAAGTGAACACCTACGACATTCACACCACCAAATTTCCTGGCAAGCTTTTGGCCGGATTGTTCGGTTTTGAGGAGATGGCCCGCTACAAGGCAGATGCCGGATCTGAAAATGCACCTGATGTCGATTTTGATTTTAAATAATGGTTCTACTGTTATTTAAATAGCAAAGTCACGCTTTTAATTTTAATCATCTTAAAAATTAATGCAGAAATGATATAATGAATGAATGTTTGATTAACAAAAACGTAACTAATCAGTCTAGTTAAACATCTAATAATCAATATTTTGTGTGTCATTGGAAAATCGCATCAGATTCAAAAAAAGCTGTATTCCGATCTCAAAAAGCCATAAGTGATTGAATATCAGTAAAATTAAAATTTTGTTAAAGTTTTCGGACTAAAATCAAAATTTCAAAAAACGCCAGCTCAATGCTTTGAAAACAAGACTCTTATGGCATTTTATTAGCTAGAAAGGGCATACTGATTAGTTACACAAAAACATAACAGTAGACCGATAAACAAATTAATACGATTAGTTCATTTTAGTATTAAAGCATTTCAACATTCATTTATTTTGAACCTGCTGGCAGGCAGGCTGGTTCGCAGTGGTAACTAAATAATCAAGTGGAATGTCCAGAGTAGAAAAATTTTTAACTGTTGAGGAAGAGCAAGAAATTGTTCAGGCAATTCTAAAGGCAGAAAAAAACACTTCTGGAGAAATTCGGGTACATATCGAGGGCCATACCCTATTGAACCATTTTGACCGTGCCAAAGAGGTGTTTCATTTGCTGAAAATGGACAATACCAAAGAGGAAAACGGGGTATTGATCTACGTTGCCGTTAACGATAGGGCTTTTGTGATATATGGCGACAAGGGCATTGACAAAGTGGTTCCGGACGGTTTTTGGAACTCGACCAAAGATGTCGTTCAAACCCATTTTAAGAAAGGCAACTACAAGCAAGGTATCATTGCTGGCGCGCTAAGTGCCGGTAAAGAACTTGAAACCCATTTTCCGTGGCAACATGGTGACATAAATGAATTAAGCGATGAGATATCCAAGACCTAATCTTTTCATCTTAGTATTGTTTTTCTGCGGATATTCATTTGCCCAGTTCCAAATACCCGACAGACCCAAAGAACAAACCAGTGTATACGACTATATTGATCTTCTGCCCGTTGGCCAGAAAAAGGCGTTGCAACAAAAATTGGTTCGCTATTCCGACAGCACCTCAACACAGATCGTCATCGCGATCATCAGCTCTACCAAAGGGGAGAACATCACCTTCCTCGGAGCGCAATGGGGCGAAAAATGGGGTATCGGACAAGCAGATAAAGATAATGGCATTTTAATTCTACTGGCCAAAGACGACCGTAAAATAGCCATCAACACGGGCTACGGTACCGAGAGCCTACTGACCGATGCCCTATCAAAAAGAATAATAGAGAACATCATTCTGCCCGAGTTCAAACAGGGTGATTATTACGCAGGTCTCGACAAAGGAGCCGATGTTCTGTTTCAGGTCTTAAAGGGTGAATTCAAAGAAGAACGTACTTTCGATACTGGCCAAGGTTTTCCGTTAGGGTCTTTTTTACCGTTTATTATCTTCTTTATCTTTCTTATCGTTCTCTCAAATCGCAAAAAAAGAAATGACGGTGACAACAATAGAGGACGCAGATCCGGTCTCGACCTGTGGGACATTATTATTCTCAGCAATATGGGGCGCAGTAGTGGCTCAGGTGGTGGTTTTGGTAGTGGCGGCGGATTTGGTGGCAGTTCTGGAGGTGGATTCGGCGGTGGTTTTGGTGGTGGAGGCTTTGGCGGTGGTGGCGCTTCTGGAGGGTGGTAGACTTCAAGAAAAGAATGGTCATAAGCAAAGATGATAACAAAAAAATGTGCCCTTTCGTTTTGAGTGTAACATTCAGATTTTTTCCTTATATATGTTTTACAAATTTCATTCTTGCTCCCAATACCCTCACGACGAAAATGCCTGTTGCCGTTGGATAGTAAAAAATCATATGGAAGATATATCTATACCTAAAAAGCATTTTCTTTCTAGTTGAAAGATATCTATTCCCGTGATTTGGGTTTTTGCTTAAAAAGACCAACTCCTTGGTTAATCCCTTGGCATATTTTTTTGATTGTTCAATTCCAAATTTTTCAATCGTATATAACGCAATGCCCTTTATGTCTTCCTTTACCAGCACACTTAATGTGTGCTTACTTTCTTTGTTCATATTTTTCTATTGCATCGTCCCAAATGCTACTGATCGTTGCATCAGAGGGACCGCTTTCGATACCATCGATTAAAGCGTCCTGTAAATCAACAATATGTTTTCTATTTTCCTGATCTTTCCGTATAACATCTCTTATATACTCACTATCGTTTGTATAAAACCCTTGTTTTATCAAGCTCTTTATAAAAGTATCTTGTTGCTCGGTAAACGTTATTGATTTTCTTATAATTCCCATTTTTGAACCAAAATTATTATTATTGGTGCAAGTTATGCTGTATTATTTTAAAATTCAAATATTTATAAGAAACCTGCATTTACCATGTTTATTTCAAAACGATTTAACCCGCACTATTCACGGGTTTTCGTTATGAAAAGTCAAAATATCAACCTGCCGGCAGGCACGCACGGTAGAATTGGAAAGCACAGAGGTTTTTTAGTGAAGGAATTGTAACTCGATTTTGAGCTGAACAAATTTTGGGCATTTTCAATTATAGCAGGCATGTGCTGAGCATAGTCGAAGTATAGTTCGGCTTTGGAATAGAATATCCGTGAATAATGCGGGTTAAGTAAACTATCTTGTGGGCCTGCCTGTCTGCAAGTTTTCAGTACTTTAATTCACAATTCAGCATTCATAATTACACGAAGTGTTGGTTTATGCAGCACCCCATTATTTTTTCCGCATAAAAATAGAGATCGGCACTCCAACAAAATCAAAATTCTCACGTAGTTTATTCTCTAAGTAGCGCTTGTAAGGTTCACGTACATACTGCGGTAAATTACAAAAAAATGCAAACTGCGGATAGGGTGTCGGCAACTGCATACAGAATTTGATCTTTACAAATTTACCCTTGTACGCCGGTGGCGGATAGGCCTCGATAATGGGCAACATAATGTCGTTGAACTTACTGGTGGGTACTTTGGCACTCCGGTTTTTATACACCTGTACGGCCGTTTCGATCGCTTTGAAAATACGCTGCTTGGTCACTACCGAGATAAACAGAATGGGCACATCGACAAAAGGTTCAATCGCCTCTTTTATTTTTTGGGTGTACTGCTTCATGGTATTGGTCTCTTTGTCTTCAACCAGATCCCATTTGTTGACCAGAATGACGATGCCCTTATTGTTTCGTTGTGCCAACCAAAAAATATTGGCTACCTGTCCATCAAACCCACGGGTGGCATCAACGAGCAACAAACACACATCACTATATTCTATGGCCCGTACCGAGCGCATTACCGAATAAAACTCCAGATCCTCCTTTACCTTTGCCTTGCGCCGAATACCCGCAGTGTCCACCAAATTGAACTCAAACCCAAAGCGATTGTATTTTGTATCAATACTATCCCTTGTGGTACCCGCAATATCTGTGACAATGTACCGTTCCTCTCCTATCAGCGCATTGATAAAAGATGATTTTCCGGCATTTGGCCTACCCACTACGGCAAACCTCGGTAGATCGCTTTCTTCTGTATCATTTTCTGGTAATACCTCAACCAAAGCATCGAGCAGCTCGCCCGTACCGCTTCCGTTGATACTTGAAAGGGTGTAGTACTCGCCCAACCCCAACGAATAGAATTCAACGGCATCTTCGGCACGTTTCGCATTGTCGACCTTATTGATCACCAAAAAAACAGGTTTTTTGACCCTTCGCAATAATTTAGCGACATCCTCGTCCATACCGGTAACACCGGTCTCCACATCTACCATAAAAATGATGGCATCAGCTTCATCAATGGCAAGTTCTACCTGTTTATCAATTTCTTTTTCAAAAATATCATCACTGCCCAACACATATCCTCCCGTATCGATAAGCGAAAAATCCTTGCCGTTCCAATCGCTTTTACCGTAGTGGCGGTCACGGGTAACGCCACTGATAGCATCAACGATAGCCTCTCTACGTTGGATCAGACGATTGAAAAAAGTCGATTTACCCACATTTGGCCTTCCCACAATGGCTACGATAGCGCCCATATTCATTGATTTTGCTGCAAAAATACCATTTATATCCGAAGAAAAAATACTATCTTTTACCGTTCTATACACTATTTGTGTGGGTAATATCATATTTTCAGTTTTGAACATCTTAAAAAATAATGGGTGAATGCTTGAATAATAAAAATATACAACCTGCCTGCCGACTGGCAAGTATATTGATATTCAATCGATTATAATTATTCTATTCTCGCAATAAGGCATTCCTGCCCGTGCCGTTCAGGCGAGGATTCATTCTGTTGTTTTAAACCTGCAGGCAGGCTGATCTGAATCTTCCAAAACTCACGGTAGTACCTCTTTTAATTATAAAAAACCCATAGTAGTGAAAACCATACCCAATGACATTGTTCTGAGACCAAGATTTCAATTTGAACTTCCCTGTACCAAAGAGGTTGTTTTAGAGGTCTTTGAGAAAACCGAAAAGGAACCATTTTTGGTAAAACGCCTTGACGACCATGTTTTTATTAAATTCAATACTGATAAGATCCATTTCTGGTCACCACAACTTCAGTTGGAAATCAATGCAATTGATGACAAGAACAGCAAACTATACGGTCTTTTCGGTCCCAACCCCACTTTGTGGACCTTTTTTATGTTTCTTCATTTTGGGGTGGCCACTATTTTCACCGTTCTTGGGGTATGGGCATATTCGAGCTCTTCTTTGAACAAACCCTACGGCGTACAATTGGGCCTTATGGCCTTTATGATGGTTCTATGGTTCACGCTCTATCTCTTTGGAAGGGTGGGGAAACAAAAAGGAAAACCGCAAATGCAAGAACTTCACAAATTTATGATGGAAACTTTAGATTGATCAATTATTGTACCCAAAGCGTTTTAACTGCCTCGCACTACTGCGCCAATTCTTGTTCACTTTCACATACAGCTCAAGGTGAACCTGCTTACCAAAGAATTTTTCAAGATCTTTTCGTGCTTCCACACCTACCCGCTTTAGGGCACTTCCCTTATGGCCGATGATGATTACCTTTTGAGAATCGCGTTCCACCATTATTATGGATCGCATGCGTATAATATCATCATCTTCAAAAAACTCTTCGGTATCGATCTCTACCGCATACGGAATCTCTTTTTTATAATGGATAAGGATTTTCTCACGAATGGTCTCGTTCACAAAAAACCGCTCGGGCCTATCGGTCAGCTGGTCTTTTGGGTAATAGGGATGCGCTTCGGGAAGCAACTCGATAATACGATCAAAAACAGGTTTTACATTAAAGTTCTTAAGTGCCGAAATAGGATGTATCTCAACCGTCGGAAGCTGTTCTTGCCAATACTGTACCTGTTCCTCCAAAATATCCTGCTCTGAGGCATCTATCTTATTGAGCAATAGAAGTACGGGTATTTTGGTGTTCTTTATCCGCTCAAAAAAAGCTTCATCTTTTAGGGCCTTTTCACCAATTTCAACCATATAGAGCAATACATCGGCATCTTCGAAGGCAGATTTAACAAAGCTCATCATCGAAGATTGCAGTTCGTAGGCAGGCTTAATGATACCAGGCGTATCTGAAAGAATGACCTGAAAATCATCACCATTCACAATACCAAGAATACGGTGCCGGGTGGTCTGCGCCTTAGAGGTAATAATCGATAATTTTTCACCCACAAAGGCGTTCATCAAAGTAGATTTTCCTACATTGGGATTTCCTATGATATTTACAAATCCTGCTTTATGCGCTACTGCCATTGTTCAGTTTTAAAAAATAGGTTTTCATCGCCCGGTTTACCTGTGGTGCCAAATACAGTACTGCTATCATGTTTGGTATGACCATAAGGGCAAAAGCAAAGTCGATCAAATTTACGACCAAATCAACCGAAGCCACGGCGGCAAAGGTAATACTGGCAATATAAATGTAATTGTATAGTTTTCCGGTTTTCGCATTGGTCAAAAACGAAAGGCATTTCGTGCCGTAGTACGAATAGGTGAACAAGGTAGAAAGGGCAAAGGCCGAAACAATGACCATTAACAAAATACCCCCACCTTGAAGTGATTTTTCAAAGGCCAATAAGGTCATGGCAATTCCGTTTGTCTCGGTTTCCAAATAAGCACCACTTAAAAGAATGACAATGGCGGTAAGGGTACAAACCACAATGGTATCGATAAAGGGTCCCAACATGGCTACCAAACCTTCTTGCACCGGTTCTTTGGTTTTCGATTGCCCATGGTACATGGGCGCATTGCCCACACCTGCCTCATTTGAAAAGACCGCACGTCGAATTCCGATAATAATCAAGCCCCATAAACCTCCTTGAACTGCGGTTTTCAAATTGAAGGCCTCAGTAAATATCAACTTTAAGGATGGTAAAATTTGACCTGCGTTGGTAATCACGATATAAATTACGGCCAATAAATAAACAAGTACCATAAAAGGTACGATTGTCGTAGCGACCTTGGCGATTTTCTTCAGCCCCCCAAAAATCACAAATGATGTAATTATTGAAAGTACAATACCAATGCCCAGTTTCCAGTTGAAATCGCCCAAAACGGCTATGGTATTATCTGGGTCAACAACCCCCATAAGGGTCTGTGTAAACTGGTTGGTGGTAAAAGCGGGCAATACACCAACAAGCCCTGCCAAACAAAAGAACACTGCCAAAGGCTTGGCCTTTTTACCCATACCATTTACAATGTAGTACATGGGTCCACCTTGAAGGTCGCCATTACTGTCAGTACCTCGAAACATAATGGCAAGGCTACATGAATAGAATTTGATGCACATACCCATAAGGGCGGTTATCCATATCCAAAATACCACTCCGGGGCCTCCCATATAAATGGCAATGGCGACCCCTGCAATATTACCCATGCCTACCGTGGCTGCCACGGCAGATGAAAGTGCCTGTAAACTGCTCACCTCACCTGGGTCATTGGGGTCATCATACTTACCAGCGGTAATCGCAATTGCATGTTTAAAATAGCGAAACGGCAATAGTTTTGAGTAAAATACCAAAAAGAGGCCGCCCCCTATGACCAAAAATAGCATGACCCATTCGGTATAGGGCAGTACTGCCTTTAAAAAGTTATTGATAACATTCATAGTACTAGAAAAACCCGAAGGTATGCATTTTAAGTTTTTTACTGATTGTGCCTCCATAAATATTGTTTGTGAAGTTTTGATTTAACTAAAAAACCATCGTATCTTTGCCTTCCACCTTATTGTAAGGTAGCGCAACATCCTTCGACATAGTTTAACAGAACATTGTCGAAGTGCTCAGGACAGGGCACCTACTCTAACTGGGAAGATTGAAAATTTTAGTGCTTTTTGCACATTGAAGATACATCGCGGGGTAGAGCAGTATCCTTCGACTTCGCTCAGGACAGGGTACCTACTCTAACTGAGAGATTGAACAACACAGTGCTCTTAATGCACATTGAAGATACATCGCGGGGTAGAGCAGTAGGTAGCTCGTCGGGCTCATAACCCGAAGGTCGCTGGTTCGAGTCCAGTCCCCGCTACTAAGTGAAAAGTCTCATTTTAACAAGTGGGACTTTTTTATACCCAGAAGTTAGATTCGTACAGACTGGACGAGAAGTTTATCCTGAGCGCAGCCGAAGGGAGTCCAGTCCCCGCTACTAGTAAAAAAAGGCTTTCGAGAAATCGGAAGCCTTTTTTTATGCAATGGGTAAAACAAATGGTGAGTTTCTAGAATGTTTTTTAGGCTCTATGTTGTTTGTAACGGGTAAACCTGCCGGCAGGCAGGGGTAAAAAAGGCTTAATGAACCTGCCATGCTTACGGCAGGTAGACCAGTAAGACCTACTGAGGATAACGCAGAAAATAGAACTAATAAAATTACTCACTATATTTAACATAGAGCCAAAATTTTAATTTTAAACATGCCCGAAATGACATTTGCAATGTATACTCCTGCCACTTTAAAACCCGAAATTTCCGCTTGCTCTTTTTCCGCCGATCGGCGTTAAAATTTATAGCCATAGCTATGGCTATGCCGATAAATTTTGCCTTGCCCGCCGAAAAAATAGACTGCCCGTATTCTCCCGAATTTTAAAGTGGCAGGAGTATAGAACCCGACCCCGTAACCGCCAGTCTGTGACTGGCGATGGTCGAGTGATAAAAAAGAACTCAAACCATGCTATTTTTTTTGCAATAATCTAGTATTGTCGATATATTTGTCTAATTATTTATGCATTAAATGTAAAATTATGTTAGACATTATATTTGGTTATCAAAACCTACTCGATAATATTGACACACATATTGAGGCTAGTAAATTCAAAAAAGAGTATCTAATTGAACAACTTGGGGTCTCTAGAGCTACTTTTTATAACAAAATCAAAAAGAAAAATTTTACAATTGATGAAATGGTCGTGTTAAGTACAATCCTTTTTCCTGAAGAAGCGAAGGCTTTTGAAATAAAAGAAGCACTTAGAGAGAGCCGAGAGGATAGCATGACAGGGAGAACACGAACTCATAAGTCGGTACTATCAGATGTGCGTATAAAATTGCGTTCATGACCGTAATTTGGACCCATAAAGCTGAAACTTCCTTTAACGGGATTATCGAATATCTATTAGACCTATGGACTGTGGAAGTCACTACTAATTTTGTGGACGTAGTTGAACATACAATTGATTTAATTGTTGAGCACCCTGAAATGTTCAAGATCTCGGAATATGACAAACAAAGTAGAGAGGCCTTTATAACCAAACATACGACTATGTTCTATAGAATAACAGAGAACCAGATTGAAATAGAATACTTCTGGGGTAATTTCGTTAATCCAACTAAAATAAAGAATTTACTAAAGTAAATTACCTTGTGAGCCTGCCGAACGGCATGGCAGGCTGGTTAAACCCACTGGTGGGAATAAATTAGTATAAAACGTATCTTTATACCATCATGTCAGAGAAGACAGAAAAAATTTTATTCGACGAATTCGATGCTGTTTCGGCCAAGGTCTGGAAACAAAAAATTCAATATGACCTGAAAGGCCTTGATTATACCGATACCCTTGTTTGGGAATCTCCCGAGGGCATAAAAACAAAACCCT
>JAJRSY010000277.1 GCA_024278565.1 Bacteroidota bacterium | reverse complement strand
TAAGTGATTGAATATCAGCAAAATTAAAATTTTGTTAAAGTTTTCGGACTAAAATCAAAATTTCAAAAAACGCCAGCTCAATGCTTTGAAAACAAGACTCTTATGGCATTTTATTAGCTAGAAAGGGCATACTGATTAGTTGCCTTACTTTTTCTTCTTACTGCCCTTCCATTTATTGCTCAAGGTTAGGTAGTCATAATCCAACACCGACTCTTGACGTTCTATGCGAGAGGTTGCAAACGCCCGTTGCAGAATGTCTTCTATAAGGTAATCTTCATGAACGTTCTGGGGATCAAATTTTTTGCGCAGGCTGATTTTAAACATTTTGGCAGTTGTACTATACCAGAAAGCACGCCAACTGCTACGTAGTTCTTTTACAAGATCAAAAGCGGTCGTACCAGTTTGTCGATGAATCAGCTTTACCAGAATCTGGCCTTCGGTACGGGTCAATTTTTAAGTTCTTCAGAAAATTCCCCTTCAATGTATTTTTGCACCTTTTTGGTGTACTTCTTTCGCTTTGACCTTCTTTTGATTTTTGCGATACTATCGTTCAGCTCTACCAAACGTTCTGCGGCCATTTTGGCATAAGGGTACACTTTCAAGGTTTTTCGCCTTAGAATATAATACCTGAGTTTTGATTTATAATCAACAAATTCGAGTTTGCCGAAAAGATAAACCTCGTCGAGCTCTATTGAACGCTTAAAAATTGAATCACCCTCAATGATAATCATTTTCTCGGCGACCGAGTCCAACGGTTGATCTGCTATCTGGGCAGTACCAGAAAAACAGATGAGACCTACTACTAAAAAAAACATCTTTTTTTCCATATTCATAACAAAAGCAAAAGCTTTGCCAAAATTAACGATAAATAACAACGCTTATTATTAAATAAAAGTGAATCTTGCTAACTTCGTGAATTAAACACATACAGATGGCCAATAAAAAGATCCTTACCAAAAAATCGATTGATTTTCTTGAAAAATATTTGAACAACGCTTCCCCAACTGGTTATGAATGGGAAGGTCAAAAAATATGGATGAACTACCTAAAACCTTATGTAGATACATTCATCACTGACACCTATGGTACTGCCGTTGGCATCATCAACCCCGATGCAAAATTCAGGGTGGTCATTGAAGGACATTCTGATGAGATCTCATGGTATGTAAACTACATTACCGACAACGGACTTATATATGTCATTCGAAACGGGGGTAGCGACCACCAGATCGCCCCTTCAAAATGGGTGAACATACACACTAAAAAAGGTATTGTAAAGGGCATTTTTGGTTGGCCTGCCATTCACACGAGAAGCAAAGCAAAAGAAGAGCCCCCGAAACTTGATAATATTACCATCGATATTGGGGCGAAAGACAAAAAAGAAGTTGAAAAAATGGGGGTTCATGTGGGTTGTGTAATCACCTACCCCGATGAATTTCAAATACTGAACAAAGATAAATTCGTATGTAGGGCAATCGATAACCGGGCAGGAGGGTTTATGATCGCAGAGGTGGCCCGACTGCTGCACGAGAACAAAAAGAAATTGCCTTTCGGACTGTATATCACCAACTCGGTACAAGAGGAAATTGGTTTACGGGGTGCCGAGATGATCACGAACACCATAAAACCGAATATCGCCATTGTAACCGATGTGTGTCATGACACCACTACCCCAATGATCGATAAAAAAACACAGGGACATACCGAAATGGGCGCTGGGCCAGTAATTTCTTACGCCCCAGCGGTGCAGAACAAATGGCGAGAGCGGATCATTGAAACCGCTGAAGCGAAAAAAATTCCGTTTCAACGTATGGCGGCTTCCCGTTCTACAGGAACCGATACCGATGCCTTTGCCTATAGTAACGGCGGTGTAGCTTCAGCCTTGATTTCACTGCCCTTGCGCTATATGCACACGACTGTTGAAACCGTACACCGTGATGATGTTGAAAATGTGATCCGCTTGATCTATGAAACGCTATTGACCATAAAATCTGGGGAGACTTTTAGCTATTTTGACTGATATTCCCTCCTAAATCATCCCCAAAGGAGAGGACTTTTTTATTTCGTCATTCCGAGCGAAGCGAAGGAACGTCATTCCGAACGCAGTGAAAGAATCCGTTGCTCCCAAGCACCAACCTCATTCAACAAAGACATGAATTTTATTTTGATCTATGGATGAACTAGTGGATATACTTGACTCAAAGGGTAACCCCACAGGTAAAACCACCCTGAAATCAGAAGCGCACCGAAAAGGTCTTTTTCACCCTACGGTACATATTTGGTTCTTTACTTCGGATGGAAAATTACTGATCCAACAAAGAGGGAAACATAAAGGCACCCACCCCCTACTTTGGGATGTATCGGTAGCGGGACATGTGGGCGCAGGAGAAGAAATTGAACTTTCTGCCCTACGGGAAGTCAAAGAAGAAATCGGGTTGGATATTTCCAAAAGTGATTTAGAGAAAATAGGCGATTTTAAATCGGTTCAAAAACACCATGGTCGCTTGAGCGATTGTGAGTTTCACCATGCTTTTATATGTGAATTGAAGGTGCCGATTACAAGTCTTCAAAAACAGGAAACCGAGGTTGAGGCGCTCGATTTGATTTCAATGGACCTATTTTTAGAAGAATTAGAAAATAATGCACTGCGTAAAAAATATGTTCCGTATAAAATTGATTATTACAAGACTATTATAGAAGTGGTTCATAAAAGGCAATAACATTTAACAATAGATAATATTTATGGTTCTACCACTATTTGTGTGGGTAAGATTCTATTTTTAGTTATAAATAATCTTAAAAAACAACATGAAAATGATATAATGAATCAATAATTGAATAAAAAAACATGTAATGTGTTGATATGCAAATAATTATATCTGTTCTATTCTCTCATTAAAGCATTTTTAACATTCATTCATTTTAAACTGATCTAAATCTTCCACTAAATTAGTGGTAGAACCATATTTATATTACAAATCTAAAGGCCCGGGCAGGCAGGTTTACCCACTACAAACAACATAGAGCTAAAAAAAAAGCACTACAAATCAAATAACTTGTAGTGCTTTTTTTGTTTTCCTATAGAAAAGTTATTCTGATACCTCTTCGGCGCTCTCCACGGTAGCCAAATAACGTTCGGCATCCAAGGCCGCCATACAACCGGTTCCGGCAGCGGTTACTGCCTGTCGATATTCTTTGTCTTGTGCATCGCCACTTGCAAAAACTCCGGGTCTATTTGTTTTTGTTGACTTTCCTTCTGTAATCAGATACCCGGTTTCATCCATATCAAGTTGTCCCTTGAAAATATCTGTATTGGGTTTATGGCCGATTGCTACGAACAGACCGGTTATAGCAATATCTTCTTTCTCGCCCGTTTGGTTGTTCACCATTCGCAAGCCATCAACAACCTGGTCGCCCAAAACCTCATCAACCTCGGTATTATAACGAACTTCAATATTTTTAAGGCTGTTTACCCGATGCTGCATTGCTTTTGACGCTCTCATATAGTCTTTTCGTATCAACATGGTCACCTTGTTACAGATGTTGGCCAAATACGAGGCTTCTTCAGCGGCCGTATCTCCAGCTCCAACGATGGCAACATCTTGCCCTTTATAGAAAAATCCATCGCAGACGGCACAGGCAGAAACCCCTCCACCTCTTAATCTTTGCTCACTGGGTATGTTCAGGTATTTTGCCGTAGCACCCGTAGATATTATCACGGTCTCAGCCTCAACAATTTTCGAATCATCGATAGTAGCCCTATGGATACCTCCTACCTCATCGCTTAATTCTATAGCCGTCACCATGCCAATACGCACCTCGGTACCAAACCGTTCAGCCTGTTGTTGCAACTGCACCATCATCGTAGGGCCGTCAATACCTTCTGGGTAGCCTGGAAAATTATCTACCTCCGTAGTGGTAGTTAGTTGCCCACCGGGTTCCATACCCGTATACAACAGCGGTTTAAGGTCTGCCCTTGCCGCATAAATAGCTGCGGTATAACCCGCAGGGCCTGAACCTATAATCAATGTTTTCACCCTTTCAATCTGCTCTGACATAATCTAATTATTCTTTGAAAATTATAAGACAAAAGTAGGTTTTTTACAAAAAACCTTACAAATAAGTTATCAAAAGTTTCAATATGAAAAATAAAAACCCAAATCAAAAAATAGGGTTATAAAAAGGGTAATCTCAAGGCAAAAGCATTTAACTTAATCGCATTATTTTTTCCCTGTACCTATAATCATAGGCGGCCAGCATTCTTTTGTTTTTCTTGTTTTTTTTCAGGGTGGTTTCCTTCACTATCATGCCCAATGCCACTTTGGGTATAATATTGAAATTTTCTGCGGCATTGCCCTTTCTCTTTCTTGGGGCATCTTCTTTGAACAGTACATCAAGTGTCCAATGGAGGTTGTTCTCTACCGACCAGTGCTTTCTTATGGCTGTGTTCAGTGCATTGGCATCCGCCCCTAGGCTCGATATATAGATGCGTTGGTCGTTACCGGTCTTTCCGGTGGTCTTGTTTAT
>JAJRSY010000276.1 GCA_024278565.1 Bacteroidota bacterium | reverse complement strand
GAAAGTCCTTCATATTAAAACTTTTCCATGATTTGAAATAGATTACGAATTGAAAAAATCTCGAAATTCAGATTTTTTCGCATCACTAAAGTTCTGCAATAAAATTGCAGGGTTTTAAACCCCAACCTGAGACCAATAAATAGGATTAATTTATTGATAATCAACTAATTGGCTCGAATTATCGAATTGTGGCACGTTGTTTGGTATATACTAAACGAATGTAAATAGTTGCATTCAAAACCCGTCTGCCGGCTGGCAGGCTCAAAACCTTATATCATGAGAAAGTTTATACTTCTTTTTTCGGTCTTAATTTTAGGTACTACCGGTATCTTGGCCAATTCGATAGATGATAAGGTTGCAGAACGCAATGCTTATCGATACAACAACAACAGATCTTTCATCTTTGTTGAAAACGGCATTACGTTTTCAGTATATCCTGATGGTGAATTCGATTTTTATATTGACAACCGTATAGGAAACCGTAGAAGAAACATCACTTTTAATTCTGGTTTCGATTATAGCCCATTTGCCCAATATGATGATTATGGTGCGGTGATCCAAGTAGAGAACGTACCGGTTTACTATGACCATTTTGGTCGTGCAACTCAAATAGGCGATGTGAACATCAACTATTTCAACAACAAGGTTTCAGCTGTTGGTAATATGTTTGTATACTATAACCGTAGAGGGTTTTATGATTACCATACCGGGTTCATAAATATATACAACAGACATTATGTATATAGTCCCTTTCACGGATTTTTTGCCAGACCATCGATCGGATTTAGCCTTGTATTCGGCAGGCCTTACAGAAGATTTTACACCCCGATCCGGTATACCTATTTCAACCCGTACCGTTATAATACCAGAAGAACCTATGCGACAATAGGAGAGACACATAGGTACAACAGGGTACGTAGGGAGCGATCCAGTGTATATAGAAATGACAGAAGGGTTGCGAGAAACAATTCGACACGAAGCAACCGTACCGCTGCACGAAGAAATACCGCTGGCCGTACCAACAGAACAGCGATTGCGAACAATACCGCCCGTACAAACAACAGGGGGCGAAGTACAACTCGAACAAAAACTGTTAGAAACAGTAATATACGCAAGGGCACCACCAACGGTAGAACGGTTACCAAAAGAAAGGTGGCACGAACAACAAGAAATACCACGGTCAAAAGAAGTGCCACTACCTATCGCAAGCCTGTCAGTGGAAGCAATTCAAGAACGGTACGTAGCGCAACAAAAAACAGAACACAAAGAACGATTGCCAGACCTGCCCAAAGGGTAACGAGAAATACTGGGGTATCACAAAGAAGCCGAAGTCAAAAATCGGTACAAAAAGCACCTAGTAGAAGTAGGAGCGTAACAACAAGAAGTTCATCTTCGAGGTCTGTTCGCAAAGCTCCTGTTAGAAGCTCAAGAAGTGTTGCTTCAAGAAGTTCGAGAAGTAACGGTAGAGCCACAACCTCAAGAAGTGTGGGAAGGCAATAAAGATAGTTTTTAGGTTGGTTGTCAACCCTGTAGTGGATTTATCCGCTGCAGGGTTTTTACTATGAACATATTTAGCGCACAGCGGCCAAAGCATCTAAATTACCCCAACCAAAGTCCGCACTTTTATTTGGGTATAGATCGGCCGTAACCATAAGCTTGTGTAACACTTGATCTCTGTTCCAACTTGGGTTTTTCGACCAGACCAGAGCGGCAATACCGGCAGCGGTCGCCGTGGCCACTGAAGACCCCCCCACATAACCATCGCTACCGTTATAATAGCCCAATACGGGTATGTGGTTGTTGTTTGTGCGTTCCATGACAATGGTACAATCTATTTTGCTCCCATAATGACAGCTGTCGCATTCGTCATAACCAGCTCCTTCTTCCACCCCGGTTACCGCTATGGTCTCGTTCATGGAACCTGGAAAGGTAACACCGACAAAATTGGTGAAGGAGGTAGAGGTGCCTCCCGCTACGAAAATTATTTTACCTCTGCTGTGGGCATAACGTATGGCATCTTTGATCCTACCTATAGAAAAGATATACCCCATTGACATTGAAATGATCTGAACATCATTTCTACGACCCAGTTCGGTAATGGCTCTGGCCACTCCCCTTTGCTCGTGGTAGCCATTTAACAGCACATTTTCGGATGCCCTATAACTCACTAAATTGGCATTGTATGCAACCCCTACAGGCCGGTTCATGTTATTTCTTGGTGCCGTTGCCGCCGAAGCCATACTGGTACCATGGCCGCACTTATCGTTCGGCCCATCTGTTTTTTTTGACCATGGCCAATATGAATCTACATATACCCCGTGTTTTTCCATACTACGGCCAGATGAATGGCCATTGTTGAAATTTGCGTTCAAGAGCGGTTGGTCGGGTGAAAGACCGGTATCCACAATTCCTATCGTTATGCCCCTGCCCGTACTATAAGCCCATGCAGTATTGATATTGTGCAAGGGAAAATTCCATGGCATTTTGGCATTGGGTGAAATGGTGCTGTAATCGGCACTGTTCAATAGTTCTCTTCTAAACTCACATCCCGAACCCGATGAAGACTTGCCCGCCTGTGCATTTTGCTGAAAAAATGTATAGCCGCTTGGCTCCATATAACGTATGCCTTCATCATTCCGTAATTTCGATATTGTTTCCAACTTAGCCACCTTGACATCTATCACGGTAAGATATTCATCCTCATAAATCAATAAATCTTCCCCTTTCTTTTGTGTTTTGGCATTTTCACTGTCTTCCACAGACCTTACCAATTCCAAGATCTTCGATTTCGAGGCAAGTTGTTCTTGCGATTTCTTATTGGTCAAATCACTTTTATCGCTACCGTAACCAATGGTCAACACCTGATCACCATATTGCAGGGCGCTCCACAAAACATGATCGGAAACCTTGCCCCAATCAAAATCACCCTGGTTTGATAAATGTTGTTCGATCAACTCATTGATCTCTTCCCGTGCTAAAGGATCTTGTTGCACGGCGGAAGGTTCGGTTGCGGTTTGAGGTTCAGGGGCCAAGTCTTCATTGGTACAGGAAGCGAGGCACAATAAAACGAAGAACAAGCCCCCGTATGTATTTTTTTTCATGGAATTGATTTTTAATTGTTAATTATATGCTAAAGTAGGGAAAAAATCGAGAAAATTCCTACCAATTGTTATTAATACCAATCTAATAGACGTTAGGCCTTAGACCTTTACTTCGGCTACGCTCAGTACAAGAGATGCATTGATTTTCAGTAAGAGACTGTTACAAAATAACCTTTACAGCCCCTGCCCGACTTCGTCATTCCCGTCCGTACCGGCACGGGCGGACAGGCGGGCAAGAAAAACCATTTGATAGATTTCCGAACAGTCTCTTAACGCATCTTCCTTGAAAATTTTGAAAGTGCCCCAAATACATCCTCAGAAATCCGAAACCTGTACAGGGCCCCTACATACAATACCGTGATCAAAATACTTTTTAATAGGATATTGGTGATGGGGTGGAAAGAAAAGTTTAAAAAATAAAAAATCACACCAGTAACCAATAATAACAAGAGCACCTTTAAGGTATCAAAAGTAAACGGAAGCATTCCGAATTTCAGTTTTACATAAAACAGTTTAATGGTATTATAGATGAAAAAAGCCATAAAACTGGCAATCGCGGCCCCATTGATGCCATATTGGGGAATCAGCCATAAATTGAAAAGTATGGTCACAACTGCCAAGAACACGCCCATCAACAATACGGCCCTATAATGGTCGGAATTGTACAAAATAGCATTGTTGTTGCCCAGCAGCGAATCGTAGACCTTTATCAGACCCACAATAAAAACAACCACAAAACCGCCCCTGTACTGCTCGGGCAATAACAGGTACAGTTCATTCACATTCAAAACAATAAGCAGGAACAAAATACCCGAAGCGATAAAAAGCGTCAATGAACTTTTTTGGTACAATGTCTTTAAGCCGTTCATATCCCCTTTGTTCAATAGTTCAGCGGTCAAGGGGTAGGTGATCTGGTGCATACTGCGTGACGGAACGATCACCACCATGGCGATGTAGGCCGCCACCCCATAATAGGCAACGTTCTCCAAGGCCAGAAAATGGTTGAGCATCACCTTATCGACCTCAAGCAGTACGATCGCTGCCGAACCCCCAAGAATGATCAATACCGTATAGGCCAAGACACTTTTGGTATTCTCGGGCCAGTTGAAATCGATTTTTGGCATTCTAAGACGGTAGGCATAGAATTTCATTAATACCATTCTTGCAATGTAAAGCCCTACCAAGGCCTTTAAAAAAAAATCTATCGAAATCGTATCGAAATAGATAAGCACCAGTAGCAGCATCGTACCCGCCCGGACAAAAACCTCTTTGATGAAATTACCAAAAACGGATTTCATCTGTACTTTTGCCCAGGCATAAAAAATTTCAAAATACGCCATGGCAACACCGATCAAAAAAATGTACCATACATACCCTTTGACAATTTCATTTTTAACAGATAAAAAATCACCTATACTGTCATAGGTAAAATAAGATATGCCCCAAAGTGGTAGAATGAGCAAAAAAGGCAAAAACAACATCAGGGTCAAAAAACTATCAGAACCCTCATTTTCTTTATAACCACTGTAGAATTTTATAAGGGCATTTGGCACCCCAAAAGCCAACAAGGGCATAAGTACGGCCGATGCCGATAAAATAACCGTGACCAGGCCGAAATATTCATCGGTCAAAAAATTGGTGAACAAGAAAAGATGGTTGACCGCACCTATCGCAAAACCCAGATAGGTGATCAAGGTGTTTTTCAATGATTGTTTGAATACGATTCCCATTAGAGGTGTTTGGCCAGTTCCTTTGTGAGTTCACGACGGCTATATTTTTCAATGTGCTCTGACACTACCCTCAAATCACCGTGCATATATCCCTTGAACCATTCTAAAATTACAGCTTTTAATTCAGATCGGGCCTCATAATCGAACGTTGCACCAGATTTGGTCTCTGCAACAATGCCGCCCACCTCCCAATTTTTTGGCCCAATGCCCAAAATCGGTCTTTTTGCCGCTAGGTATTCAAATAACTTTCCGGGTATGATGCCTACCGTATCGTACGAATTGATTTCCACCAAAAGCAACACCTGTGAACTTCGTTGATATTCGATTGTCGATTCGTGTTAAAGATAGTCAACCAATCTAATGTATGGCTGTAGTCCGTGACCGAACATATTATCCAAAACATCTTCGCTCACTACACCTATTAGTTGCAACTCAAGGGCATCTTTAAAATCACTGTTTTCCTGAATCAATTCGGCAAGTACCTGCCACAGATTACTTGGGTTTCTACCAGACAATAAAGAACCGATATGCGAAAGGGTGAATTTTGGGGTCAACGCTGCATCATCTTTAAAATCGGTATCATAACCGTTGGTAATGACTTTTATAGGGGTGTTGGTCAGCTTTTCAAATTCTTTTTTTGTCGTTGCACTTGTCGTAATTATAGTATCTGCATTATTCAAGACAAGCTCCTCTAATTGCTTGTGTTTTCTTTGGGATGATGCGCTCAAACGCAGTTTATTATGGTAGCCAATCGAGGTCCACGGATCCCTGAAATCGGCCACCCATTTTAGGGGATGCTTTTCTTTTAGCAAATTTCCGATTAAATGCACACTATGGGGTGGGCCAGTTGTTATGATGGTTGTTATCCCTTCTTTTTCCAAAATACCCGATAGAAAGGCCACCGAAGGTTTTACCCAGTATTTTCTGGCGTCGGGTATGAACAGATTGCCCCGAACCCATAACATCGCCTTTTCTAAAAAAGATTGGTTCTTGGTCTCTATGATTCCCGAGCTGATCCGTTTTGTTTTTTTTGGGGATAAAAATCCTGCAATACCATACGGCTCACGAATGGGATGTGTGTAAATCTTGACCCCCTCGGGAATCTCTTTCAACAATGATTCATCGTGAATGGGATAGGTGGGATTTTCAGGAATGTACACCACGGGATCAAACTCGAAATCACGCAGGTACTTTACAAATTTAAGCCAACGCTGTACCCCAGGTCCGCCAGCGGGAGGCCAATAATATGTAATGACCAGCACTTTCCGCATCAGGCTTCCTCTTTTTTCGCTCTTTTTGATCGCCAAAAAGAAAATCCTATTCCACCAAAAACAATCAGTCCAAGGAGTATTGAACTCGCCAAAGAAACCTTGCCTCCCATTTCAACAACCGCAGGTTCAAACTTGAACTCAATGGTATGTTCACCTTCGGGCACTTTTAACGCCCGTAGCACATAATTGACCCTAAAGTGATCTTTGGCCTTTCCATCAATATAGGCATTCCATCCATGTGCATAGTACATTTCAGAAAAAACGGCAACCCCGGCATTGGGGTTGGTCGATTTATAGGTCAAATGATTGGGCTTATAAGCTGTCAATAAAATCGAAGCCGTTGAATCGGCCCTAAAGGCAAATCGATTGATATTCGAAAAAATGGACGTATTGACGACCGCCTCCTTTTTGGTATCCATCTTTTCCAACGCCTGTATCTCGTCATTGGCATGCTTTACCTCGTTCAATCTTTCTATAAACCACGCATTGCCATTGGCTCCTGAATTTCTTGCAGGGTAGCTCCTACCCTCTTCATTCTGTTGAATAATATACTTTACGTTCAACATGTTGAGCACCCCTAGGTTGAACTTACCAATATGAAATTCAAACAGATCTTGCATTCCAGCGGGTTTAGCCGCATGATATCCACTGATCGACTGGTGAAAGTAAGATGTACGGGCATTGCTGAGGCCGCCTTTAGGGTCGTACACCCTAAAAACACCCTCATCTTCCAATATCAGTTTATCAGATGCTGTTACGGCAAAAGGTTTTGTCATTGCCCTTTTGGCAACGAAATTATCTTCGTTCACATAGCGGAGACCTACCCCGACCAGATCAAATACGATCAAAGCCCCAAGGCCGATTATCGCCATATTTTGTTTGAGTTTTTCTTTGAGGTAGAACCAAATGGCCGCCGCTGCCAACAGCACATAGATCAATGATCGGAAAAGGTCGTTGTTGTACACCATTTTCCGATCCGATTTTACCATGTCGGGCAGTTCTTCCATACCTGTTATTCGCAGGCCTTCATCAGTTGGCGATTCAAAATCGAACATTCCCTTAAAAACGAACAAGGCCGCCACAAGACCCAAAAAGATGAAAAAAGAGGTTTTAAGTGCGTTGCGTTTCTTTGCTTTTTCTACTGACGGGTTGAAAATTGCATTCAAAGCCAATATGGCAAGAATAGGGGCGCAAAGCTCTAAAATGACCTGAATTGAAGATACCGCCCTAAACTTATCGTACAAGGGGAAATAGTCGATCATAAAATCGGTCAATACACTGAAATTCTTGCCCCAAGACAAGAGCAACGACATGATCACCCCACCCAACAGCCACCATTTCGCCTTCTTTTTGACCAAGATCAACCCCAAGATAAAAAGAAAGAAAATTATTGCGCCAATATATGCCGGGCCAGATGTACCTGGCTGATCGCCCCAGTACAAAGGCACCTCGCTTGCAAATTCCAATGCCCTATTTCTGGGCAGGCCTTTATCAAGCAAGTAATTATAAGTTTTTGAGTCCTTGCCCAAATTTTCACGTGAGGCACCCCCAAAAAGTCGGGGTACGAAGAGGTTCAATGATTCTGAAATACCGTAGCTCCAATACGTAATGTACTCTTTGCTCATACCCGCTACCTTTTCTTTGGGCGCACCCTCTGGCGTTATGGTGAGTTCTGATTTGCCCCGTGTGCTCCAGTCGGCATATTCTTTGGTCGCCATTATACCGGGGGCATTGGTGGCAATACCCAGGGTCACGGCCGCCAAGAGTATACCTACAGCCGTGAAGTAGTACTTTAAGTGTTTCTTTCGAACGGCATCAACAAGGTGGACCACCCCCAATATCAATACCAATAACATGAAATAATAGGTCATCTGATAGTGGTTGGCACTAACCTCCAAGGCCATGGCAATGGCCGTCAACACAAAACCCCGCATGTATTTTTTTCTAAAAACCAGTACAATGCCCCCCAAAAGCATGGGCAAATAGCCCAGCGCATGGGCCTTGGCATTATGGCCCGCACCAAAGATAATTATCAAATAGGTAGAAAAACCAAAGGCCAATGCACCTACAACAGCCAGTCGATAGTCGACCTTCATGCTGCACAGAAGAATGTAAAACCCTATAAAATAGAGAAAAAGATAATCGGCAGGGCGTGGTAGAAAACGAATGAGACGATCTAACTTCTTCACATAATTATGCGGGTAATTGGCCCCCAACTGATAGGTGGGCATACCGCCGAAAGCGCTGTTCGTCCAATAGGGTTCTTCTCCGGTTTTCTTACGAAAATCGTTTTGTTCTTTTGCCATGCCCGTATATTGGGCAATATCATGCTGATAAATAACCTTGCCTTGAAGTACCGGGTGAAAATAGGCCAGCGCAGCGATTACAAAGAAAACGGCAACAAAAAAATGAATGAAAAATGCTTTTAAACCTGTTCGCATAAATGTGTGTGGTGGTTATTTTTTTTGGTTATGTTCTAATTTCGTTGTTCTGCACGGTGTTTTTCTTATATTAATTTAGCTGGCATAGATTAGGAGTTTGAAAAGTAAGTTTAGGAGTTTAACTTAACCTGTTAAAAACATCCAAACTAAATATCCAAACTTATTAAACATCCAAACTAAACTTCTAAACTTATTAAGCTTCTAAACTTTTCCGCATAGCCTGCCCCGCCAAAGCGGGGAAAACGGGTTCAAGAGTTTAGACCTGCCCGGCAGACAGGCGGATCCACCCGACTTACTGAAAGTCAAAAGGACAAAGGTCTAGCATCTAACGTCCAAAAGTATTCAATCAATCTCCTCATAGTCAATATAGTCACCGACTTTTTCAGAGGACTCTTTTCTTTGAGGTGGTTTTTTGTTAATGATCACATCGCCCACCTGCTCTTCGTTACTAGTGTTCTCTTGCATGAAATCGCCAAATCGCTCTTTAAAATGGGCTTCCGTTTTCTTGGCCGCATAATTCAATATTTTGGGAGCAAACAGTTTTACAACTGTTTTAAACAGATAATATACCAGCAGAATAACTAAAATCGTCTTTAAAAACGCCATAATAATTAAAATAGATATATCAAAAGTACGATTCTAACGTTGTACTAAAAGAACTAAAGTCTTAAAAATAATAAAAAATACATCCATGGGCAATCCCTTTGAAATGATAAGAACCATACAGTTTCTATTTTCTTTTGCGCTACTGTTACCCTTTTTAGGTCTTTCACAATATACAGATGTCATCAATTCAAACCGACCAGGACTCTCCGTAAGTGCCTACGCGGTGGGTAAAAACGTAATTCAATTGGAAGCTGGTCTTCGATATGAACAAAGTGACCATGCAGCTTTGAACACCCAGTCGAATATTTGGGGCACTGATATTTCATTGCGGTACGGTCTTTTGTTCGAGCAGCTTGAACTGAACTATGAAGGTACCTTTCAAAATTACAAAACCACTTTAGCAACGACCCAGACCTCTGAAAATTTTGCCGATTTCTCAAGAAATCGATTGGGCTTGAAGTTTTTGATCTACGATCGTTACAAGTCAGAGCTGCGCAGCAAGCCCAACCTATACAGTTGGCGGGCAAACAATGTTTTTCAATTGAAAAACCTGATTCCATCAGTATCGATTTATGGCGGGGCCACATTTAATTTAGGCGATAACCCACTGTATCTTGGAGATCCCACAGTGTCATATAGGGCAATGATGGCCACACAGAGCAAATTAACCCCACGTTTCGTACTTATAACCAATACCGCCTATGACAGAATTTCTACCGATTTTCCTGAATTGAGCTTATTGGTTTCGTTGTCCTATGCATTTAGAAATCCAAAATGGAGCACTTTTGTAGAAAACCAACTCATTGATAGCGATCGGTATTCCGATGTGCTCTTACGTGCCGGGGTGGCCCATTTATTAAAGGAAAACCTTCAGGTAGATGTAAATATGGGTACGAGTTTCCAAAATACCCCATCTCGGATTTTTGTGACCGCCGGCGCATCGTACCGATTTGATTTTCACAAAGATGATCCTAAGGCCATTGAAGATCAGAATGCAGATGAAAATGGTGGCGAGATCAAGAAAGATGCCATGAAGAAAAAGAAAAAGGAAGAAAAAAGAAAGGAAAAAGAAGGTGGCAGCGGTGCTGAGGATGTTGATCTAGGCCCTTCAAAAAAACAGCTCCGAAAATTGAAAAAGGAAGAGAAAAGAAAGAACAAGGGAAAGAAAAACAAAAGGGACAAGAAAAAAGATGATGGGGTCATTGAGTTTTGACCTACCCAGACCCAGACCTACT